>JBOHJU010000036.1:0-14241 GCA_050728755.1 Methylocella sp. | reverse complement strand
CGGCCGGCTCAAGGACTTCCGTCGCATCGCCACCCGCTACGACAAGCTCGCGCAAAACTTCTTTTCGGCCCTCCGCTTCGCCGCTACCTTAGCCTATTGGATCTGAATTAATTGAGTCCGGACCCTAAGGAGGGGGAGGCTACTTCGAAAGGCGCCAATGCGATCCCCGTGGAACAATCCGCGCCCGAGGAATCGGCAAGACTCCTCGTCGGTGGCATGATCGAGTTTTCAAAGAATGCTGGCGACGCGGACTCCGCGTTGCCGGCGATCTCGTAGTTGTTCGACTCGGAAGCCGACAACAGCAGCGGGAGGGTGATGCCGGCCGGAAGCGGCGGCGTGGGCTGGACCGGAATGATTAGAGAGTCCTCCGATATATTGTTCGGAAGTCCCGGGCCCCCAGGCGCCGGCGAGGGGAATGCGGTCCCGAAGGTCGAGGTAGCGAGATCCAGGATCTGGAACCCACCCGTGTTGCTGGTACCTTCCGCGACACTGAGCGAGATCAACGCCTTGTTGTTAACGGCGTCCATCGCGACGCCGCAATTCGTGCAAAAACCACCCGTGAATTGGATTAATCCGGACCCCCCGCTTGTCAGAGTGGAGTTTAGAGTCGTGCCCGAAAGTAGATAGACGTCAGTGTTGTTCGCGGTGCAGACCGTCTCGCCCGTAACTGAGTTCGAGGCGCAGGAATTCACCACATTAACTGTCGGGATCAGGGCCGGTGTGATGCTGGTGCCTTCGACATTGATCACTGAAACGCCCGTCGTTCCTACTTCCCAATTGCCCTTGGGGACGTAGGCGGTCACGTTGGTCCCGCTGGCAAGCGTGGACAGCGAGCTCGACGGCTGGCACGACCCCGTCGGCACCGGCGCCGCGCTGCAATAGGCATCAATGGCATTCTGCAGGGCCGCCACGCTCGAGTACATGAGGGTCGAGGCAGCCGAGTCGATGCCTCCATACTTCTTGGCCAACGAGGAGACACATTGGCCGTGACAGTTGGGTTTCATAGGCACCCCGCTGCAGCTGATGGCGGCCTGGGCGACCGCCAGCGGCGCGCCGAAGGCGACCATTCCTGCAGCGAAGCCAGCTACGGCCGCGATGCTCCGAATCGAAAACATAGTTTTCATAATGCGTTCCCTCGCAAAAAGTTTAATTTGATTGCAACGTGCCATTTTAATCTGCACGTTTAAGTTTAAAACGTCAAGATCGAACCTGCTTTGCCATCGTGCTTGTCAAGAGGTCAAGGGTGAAATCTGACGGTGAGCGGGGTAACCATATTAAGATTTTTATAGTCAAAGCGCCGGCGGGATATTGCCGGACCGGGAACTAACATGGCGCAGACCCGCGCGCTGCCCTTCAAGCGGTTGACCTTGCCAAGCGGCGCGGGCGTCACGCTTTGGCTCGCGGGCCCCGCCGGTCAGGGTGGGGTCCCAGAGAACATGTGGAGCACTCTCTCTCGCGGCGAAAAGGACCGGGCGAACCGTTTCCTGCGCGCGGAGGACCGGGCGCTGTTCGCCTTGACGCGCGGCACGTTGCGGTGCCTGCTGAGCCAATCGACTGGCGTTGCAGCGGAGAAGATCGCATTCGCGGAAGGGCCTTACGGGAAGCCCAGCCTGGCCGGGACGAATGGGCCGCGATTCAATGTTTCCCATTCGGGTTGCCTGGCATTGATCGGATTTTCCGAGCGCCGCGAGATCGGCGTGGACATCGAATTTATGCGCGCGGCGGGCGGCGAACTGGACTTGGCGCGGTCCTTCTTTTCGGCCGCCGAATACCGCTCTCTCGAAGGCCTTGCGAACGGCCTGCTGCTTTCCTCCTTCTACAAAATCTGGACTTGCAAGGAAGCTGTTCTGAAGTCGATTGGCGCCGGAATTGCCGCCCATCTCAAGGATTTCTCGGTCGAATTGACCGGGGAGGGATACGCAATCCATCCCGAGCCCAACTGCTTTTCGCCCACGCTCGCCTCGACTGCCGTCGGCGCGGTCGAGGTCCCGCAAGGCTATGCGGGATGTTATGCCTTGGCATGAGCGCACGTGATATAATGTGCGGTCCTTCGCCCGCGCACGAGGCTCGCCATGCGAAAGCTCTCCCGCCGCCAGACCATGGTGTCCATATTGTCCGCTGGCGCGGGCATCGCCGTCCAAGGCGCACGTGCCGCATCCGCCACCGCATCCGCCCGCGTGTCTTTTCTTTTGGTCAACGATGTCTACCGGATCGAGGAAAACAGGGACGGGCGCGGCGGCATGGCGCGTTGCGCGGCCGTCGTGAAGGCGGCGCGCGAAAAGGCATTTGCCGAAGACCGCCGTCTTGTTTGCGTCCATGCCGGCGATACGCTGTCGCCGAGCCTGTTGTCGAGCTTCGATCAAGGCGCGCATATGATCGATCTCTTCAATGTTGTGGGGCTCGAAGTTTTTGTTCCAGGCAATCATGAGTTTGATTTTGGCAAGGATATTTACTTCGAGCGGATGGGAGAGGCACGTTTCCCGATCCTCGCGGCCAATCTCAGGGATGCCACGGGCTTGAGGCTGCCGCGCCATCAGGATCAAATTTTGATCGAGGCGGACGGCCTCAAGCTCGCGCTCATCGGCGCCGCCTATGAAGCGACGGCGAGCGCCTCGCGCCCCGGTGACCTCGTATTCGGACCAACGATCCCGGCGGTGCTCGCGGAGGCCAAGCGCGCGCGCGCGGCGGGCGCCGATCTCGTCGTCGCCATCGTGCATGCCGACAAGGCGACGGGCGCCGCCTTGATGAATACGCATGCCGTCGATCTCATCCTGTCCGGCCATAATCACGATCTGCATATCGATTTCGATGGCCGCACCGCGCTCGTCGAATCGGAACAGGATGCAAATTATGTCACGGTCGTCGATCTCGATGTTGCGAGGACGCGGGACGAGGTAAGCCGTTCGCTTGCATGGTGGCCGAATTTCCGCGTCCTCGATACGGCGAAGACCGATCCCGATCCTTCGATGCTTACCAAGGTCCGCGCTTACCAGGCCGGCTTGGAGAAGCGGTTCGATGTCGAGATCGCGACCCTTGCCGCGCCGCTCGACAGCCGCACCGTGGCCGTGCGCTCGAGGGAATCAGCGATCGGTAATCTGATCGCCGATGCGCTCCGCAAGGCGGCAACGGCAGAAGTCGCGATCATCAATGGCGGCGGCATTAGAGGCGACAAATTCTATCCGGCGGGCAGCAAACTCCTGAAGCGCGACATCCTCGACGAGCTCCCTTTCGGCAACAAGACCATCCTGACGGTTGTTCCGGGAAAAGCCATTCTGGCCGCGCTCGAAAATGGGTTTTCGCGGGTCGAGCGCTTGTCGGGGCGGTTTCCGCAAGTCGCCGGGTTCTCCATCCTCGTCGATTCGGCGGCACCGCCAGGCAGCCGGGTGAAGACGGTGACGATAAACGGCGAGGCGCTTGCCATAGCCCGCGATTACAGGGTTGCGACCAATGATTTCATGGCGCTTGGCGGCGACGGCTATCGGATGCTCGCGGGGAAGACGCATGTAAGCGCGGACTCCGGCACCAGGCTCGTCGCCCTCGACGTGATCGACTATGCCGAGGCATTAAAACTCATCGACGCGAAGGTGGAAGGCAGGATCGTGTTTCGATAGGGGTGCGGCCGGACGCCTTTTTATTTAAAGCGGCACCCGCCTGATGAGCGAAGAGTTGGATAGCTATTCAATAATATTAGATAACAAAAATAGATCGAGCAGCGATCAACCAAAGTTGAAGCTGTGGCCCTTGGTTCGCATTGGTGCTCGCGGTATGGTCGTCTGGCAGAGGTGGCACAACTTCCTTCACGAACGCAACGAAATGGGAGAGCCCTTATGAATAACAAGGACACGGCATCAAGATTATTCCTGCGGCTCGGTGGGCTGCTGTTTGCGTTGTCCCTAGCGGGTCTTAACGCCTTTGGCGTGCAACCGGCGTACGCTGCTTACCGTAACGGACGCCCTACTTGCGATCAGGACGCGCCGCTTTGCACCGAGCGCTTGAGGTCCCAGAATTATAAGGGCACTTATACGGGTCACGACGAACCAGCCCTGCTGTTCTATTCGGATGTTCCTGGGTCTGGAAATTCCAATCTTTACAAACTCACCTTGCCGAAGGACCCTCCAAACCTGCCAAAGCAAGATGGGACGGGTGGCACGTTCAATTTTCAGCTCCATCCAGCCTTCTGGTTTGGGATGGCGATGTGCGATAGCCAGTCCGCGCCAAACCCCGGTCAACCATGCACGCCTGACAGCGATACCAATATCTTTGATGGCGCCGACCCAACGAAGCCCGATTACATCGGCAAACATCCCGGGACCGCCTACATGGAAATGCAGTTCTACCCGCCCGGTTGGACACCGTGGCCGGTAGGCAATAGCTGTGATCCATTCAAATGGTGTGCCGCGCTCACCATCACCAGCGTCTCTCAGAACCTAAACGGGCAGGTGCTTAACCCAAGCTGCAGCCAATTCACGGGAGTGGGGCACCAAAACTTTGCGTTTATCACCGCTAACGGCAAAACCTATGCCCCCGCAAACCCAGTCGAGTCGACACTTACGACGATCACGCCAGATCCAACAAAAGTCCTGCTTATGGACCCAGGCGACAAATTGGCCGTCACAATGCATGACACTCCGGACGGATTTCGAGTCGTCATCAGGGATTTGACGACGGGGGAAACAGGCTCGATGACGGCCAGCATTGCCAATCAATTCGGCCAGGTGAAATTTGCTCCGGCGCCGTCAACGGAGTGTACAAATATACCCTATGCCTTCCACCCGATGTACAGCACCACGAGCGAGCATACGCGGGTCCCTTGGGCATCTCACTCTTACAATATCGCCTTCACAAGCGAAATCGGCCACTTTGAGTACTGTGATCAGGTCGATTCATCCGGGAATTGCGTGATGGCCGGGGTAAACGATCCAGACGGCGTCGATTTCGATGAGTTCTTTTGCTTCAGCGCCGCTCAATCGACGCGTATCGGGATCGCTGGCTGCTACGGTACCGACATTGACTTTGATGGGGTGCCATACCAACACACATGGCCCGGCTCGCTGCAAGATCGCGGCCAGGATGGGCGGTTCAATCCGCGGCCGGTCCTGTTTACCAGCCCCTTATTTAGACCGGATAGCGGGGCCGAGGAGCAACTCAGAAATTATAGCCGGGTCGGTTTCGAGACGGACCTCCCGAACATCGAGGATCCGACTTTTTCACCAAACAATAATTGCAATATTAGCACGGGTAGTGGCTGCGTGAATCCGCCGAACGGTGCTAACTTTTACCCAATTTATTCGACCCGCGGCGGTGACGGTGACCGTGACCGTGACGATGATGGGAGCTGCGCCTGGCAGCTAGGCGGCCCCTATATTCCGGGCACGAAGAATAAATTTGGCGGCACCTCGACAGCTGAGTACGGCGCATTGCTGCAGCTAACCTATGCTGACGTTGGCGGAACGATCTCTCAATACCAAGACTTCCGGCAAATATTACCTAATAATCCGTGTAAGGCTAAGCGCTAACGAGGTTCCGCCTCGGATCGACGCGATGTATCAATATCCTGACGCAACATTGTAGCGAGGTGAGTTTCCTGGTCGTTGCTGATATCTATGTTGTGAAGTTCGGACGCGGCCGCTGCCGGATCTGATGTTCCGGTCGCGGCCGCATCCCTGCGAGCGGTGGCCCGGTTCCAGGGCAGGCGCGAGGGCACCATTGCCATGTCAATGGGACCGTATCGCAAAGTTTTCCAAAATTGGAAATAGCGGCCCTCTTGAACACCGACCACGAAAGACATATAGTCATAGTGACTATGATGACTATGATTGGATTTCGGCATGGCTCATCCTGACAACAGCTGGACCGTCGCGGACGCCAAGGCGCGGTTTTCCGAAGCCGTCGAGAAGGCCCGCCGCGACGGTCCGCAGATCATCACCAAGAACGGCCGAATGACGGCCGTATTGGTCTCTATCGAAGAGTGGGAAAGGAAGACGGCCCGTTCCGGCTCGCTCGCCGAATTCTTTCTCGCCTCGCCACTCAGAGGCGCCAACCTTGATCTCGAACGATTAAAGGACGAAGCGCGCGAGACCCCGCCGTGAGCTTTCTCGTCGACACCAATGTGATTTCCGAAGCCGCCAAAGAGCATCCCAACCCGCTCGTCATGGCATTCCTGCACGAGACCGACGAGGATCGCCTTTTCATCAGCGTCATCACTTTGGCTGAACTCAGGCAGGGGGTCGCTTTGAAGAACGGCGGAAGAGTCAAATCGGCGCTCGACGCCTGGCTTCGCATCGATCTCCCCGAACGATTTTCCGGCAGAATCGTCGATATCACCGTCTCTGTCGCCGATCTGTGGGGAGAATTGATGGTCGACGCCAAACAGCGGGGAATTACCCTGCACGCAATGGATGGATTCCTCGCCGCCACCGCACGTGCGCACAACCAAACGCTCGTGACGCGCAACGTCAAGGATTTCGCGCCTTTCGGCTTACCGCTTCTCAATCCCTGGGGCGGCGAATGAAATTCAGTGCGTGGGCGATCTGGCATGTTTTCCTAGCGTTGAGCTTGCCACAACGAGCGGCTAGAATCCGCACTCGCTGACGAGAGCCGTTGAACGAACCGAATCCTAGCCCGCAAGAACAAGCGCAGTTGGCCGGTTTTCCTCCGCTTGAAAGGACGCCGCGCATAAGCTAGGTTGCTGCGCCGCATCATTCATATTGCGTTGGAGCCCTTATGCACGGCACGCCAGGCTCGCCGCAACGAACCTAAGGAAAGCAGCCCATGAGCGCGACGACCGGCTCCTTTAGCATCGGCAATTCCAGCGTCCAATTGCCGGTGAAGACCGGAACAATTGGTGCTTCGGTTGTCGATATCGGCAAGTTCTATGCTCAGACTGGAATGTTCACCTACGATCCGGGTTTCACCTCAACGGCGAGTTGCGAATCGGAGATCACCTATATCGACGGCGACCAGGGCGTGTTGCTCTATCGCGGCTATCCGATCGAGCAGCTCGCCGAGCACGGCGATTTCCTCGAGACCTGCTATCTCTTGCTCTACGGGGAATTGCCGACCGCCGCCCAAAAGAAGGACTTCGACTACAGAGTCACCCGCCACACGATGGTGCATGAGCAGATGGCCAAGTTCCTGGAGGGCCTGCGCCGCGACTCGCATCCGATGGCCGTGCTGGTGGCGTGCGTGGGAGCGTTTTCGGCCTTCTATCACGACACGACCGATATTTCAGATCCGCAGCAGCGCATGAAGGCGTCGTTTCGTCTCATCGGCAAAATGCCGACTCTCGCCGCGATGGCGTATAAATATTCGCTCGGCCATCCTTTCATTTATCCAAAGAACGAGCTCGATTACGCCTCGAATTTCTTGCGCATGTGCTACGCCGTGCCGGCCGAGGACTATAAGATCAATCCGGTTTTCGCCCGCGCGCTCGATCGGATCTTCATTCTCCATGCCGATCACGAGCAGAATGCGTCAACCTCGACGGTGCGGCTTGCCGGCTCGTCGGGCGCAAATCCGTTCGCCTGCATCGCTGCGGGCGTGGCGTGCTTGTGGGGGCCGGCGCATGGCGGCGCCAATGAAGCCGCGCTCAAAATGTTGATGGAAATCGGCACCGTCGAGAATATCCCGAAGTTCATCGCCCGTGCCAAGGACAAGAACGATCCATTCCGGCTCATGGGGTTTGGCCACCGCGTCTACAAAAACTATGACCCGCGCGCCAAGATCATGCAGAAGACATGTCACGATGTCCTGGACGAACTCGGCGTCAAGGATGACCCGCTCCTCGATATCGCGATGGAACTTGAGAAAATCGCACTGAGCGATGAATATTTCATCGAGAAAAAGCTCTATCCCAATATTGATTTCTATTCCGGGATAACGCTGAAAGCGATGGGCTTCCCGGTGTCGATGTTCTGCGCGCTTTTCGCGGTGGCACGCACCGCCGGGTGGATCGCGCAATGGAAGGAAATGATCGAGGATCCAGGTCAGAAGATCGGCCGTCCGCGCCAGCTCTACATCGGTTCGCCGAGGCGTGACTACGTCGCGATTGACAAGCGCCCGTAATTGAGCGGTTCGCGGTATCCAAATGAGCCGCGGGCCACGTCGGGCCGCGTCCCTGGCGGCTGTAAGTCGAATCGATCGTTTCCGGCTGTGTTCGTGGCGCGCGGAATCACCAGAGGAGTTTCATCGCGCACTATGGCAAGGAATGTCAGAATCCACATGGTGACTTGCCAGCAGCCCCTTTGAGCTTGAATCCGAGCCCCTCGAATTCGATCGGCCCGTCCGTTTGCCGAAGGAACGCGACGATGGAGATTGCAATTGCTGCGGCTTGGGGCACTCCTAGTATTGCCGCCAGATGTTCTCTTAAGACGTCCTTAAAAAACCATTCTTAGTGCGCCACCCAATATATGTTCAGGATAAAAACGATAACGACGCCAGCCACCGCCAAGAGCGCAATGCCAAATCAAATTTGGTGAATTACGCGATCGTCGTTGGGACCGTCGGCGTTCGTCATCCCATTTCCTGCCTTCTCAAAAAGTCTCGCGAATTTTCGCCTCAATCCATGGCGAGTTAATCAAGGCTCGCTGTAGAGGAGGATTCCTGATCGAAATGTAGAGCGGTTTACTGGCGGCTGGCAATTGGAAAGGCGGCTGATGTGGCGCCAGGATTTTCACAATGCGATTTGCCTGTCTCAAGGAAGGTCAGGCGACAAAATTCACGAGTCGGGAACGCTGTTCTAGGCGAGGCGCACGGGTTTGACCTCTCCTGTAGATTGATTAGGTTCCGCCTGGCAAAGAGGAAACCTGCCATGGCTCCCCATGTTCACCAATTTCTATGCCTCAAAGACAATTTTGGGGTGCTCCTTCACGATCCGCGCGCACGCACGACGGCGTCAATTGATGCACCCGAGGCAGGCCCGATTCTCGCCGCGCTCGCAGCAAGGAAATGGGATCTGACGGATATATTGATCACTCATCACCATTTCGATCACATCCAGGACATCGCCGGACTAAAGGCGAGGTATCCCCGCGCGCGCGTCATTGGCCCGGCCAAGGAGGCCGCCAAGATCGGCGGAGTCGACCTCGCGGTCGGCGAAGGCGACGGCGTCGTGACCGGCGCGCTCGAGGCAAAAGTATTCGAGGTTCCGGGGCATACCTCGGGCCACGTCGCCTATTGGTTCGAAGACGAAGACATCCTTTTTGCCGGCGACACGCTGTTTGCGATGGGTTGCGGCCGCCCCTTCGAGGAGCGCTTCGAGGTGCTGTATCAATCGCTGATGAAGCTTGCCGCGCTTCCAGGCGAAACGCAGGTCTATTGCGGCCATGAATACACCTTGGCGAACGCCCGTTTCGCGTTGACCGTCGATCCTTCCAACGCGATCTTGACGGAGCGCGCAGACGCGGCCGCCCGGCAGCGCGAGGCCGGCGAATTCACCCTTCCAACCACGATCACAATCGAGCTTGCGACGAATCCTTTTCTCCGCGCCGACGATCCCGACATAAAGGCCGGGCTCGGCATGGCCGGCGCCGATCCCGTCGCGGTGTTCACAACATTGCGCGAACGCAAGAACCGGATGTGACTGCGCCGTTCGACGTCAGAGAAGCCGGGAGAGTCGAAACGAAATGCCGGCTGATTCATCCCTGGCAGGAGCGCTGCCGAGATTATCCGCCTGCGCAATTTTCATCGGCACCCCGAGGGCGGGCATTTCCGCGAGATCTTTCGCCATCCGGATACGCTCGGGCAATGATTTACGTGCCGGACGGCCACCGGGTCGCCAAATCCGCGCAACCCCCTACCTATTTCGCAAAAATCCTGACGAGCGAGACGAGCGCGCCTAAGATCACGACAGTCTGAAAGCCGATCGCGCCGACGACAACCCACTTCAGGATGGCGGCCTTCACTTCGGCGATTCCGGCTTTAAGTTTAGCCGTTACCTCGGTGATATTGGCCTTTAGCTCTGTCTTGAGGGCCGCCACTTCGGCCTTGACGGCCGCCAAATCCGCCTTCGTGGCAAGATCGCCATGGCCTGCTTCCCCCAAGGCTTCGGCGCGCGCCTCGGCCTGCTCGGGCGTGACGCGGCCTTTCTCCCGCAGCGTGCGAGACAGGCGAAGGGTGTCGAAGAGAAGGGCGTTCACCTCTGCGTTCCTATTTCGCAAAAATTCTGGCGAGCGAGACGAGCGCTCCCAAAATCACGACCGTCTGAAAGCCGATCGCGCCGACAACCCACTTCAAGATATCGGCCTTCACTTCGGCGATCTTGGTCTCGAGCTTCGCCATATCCGCCTTGGTGGCAAGATCGCCTTGCGCCGCTTCCCCCAAGGCCTCGGCGAGCGCCTCGGCCTGCTCGGGCGTGAAATGGCCTTTATCCCGCAGCGTGCGAGACAGGCGAAGGGTGTCGAAGAGAAGGGCGTTCACCCGCGCAATATGAAGTGAGAGAAGCTAGAAGTCCATCAATGCCGCGCCGCCATCGTCTCGTTCGCGCCTGCTTAGACCTCTGCCTCTGGCCCCACCGCACTTGGGCGCGCGCTGGCCCGGTCCACACTGCCGGCGCTATTCCGAAATCCGGGGAATGAAATGCCACATGATCCTAACGCTGGCCGGAGCGCCGCCGATATCGTCCGCCTGCTTGATTTGCAGCCGCATCCCGAGGGCGGGCACTTCCGCGAAACCTTTCGCGATCCGGCTCTGGACGCGCGGCGCCGGGCGGTCGCGACGTTGATTTATTTTCTTCTTGAGTGCGGTGAGGTTTCACGCTGGCACAGGGTGGATGCCACCGAGGTTTGGCATTACTACGCTGGGGCGCCGCTGGAATTGAATACGTCACAAAACGGCAAGGAACCAAGAGTGCACCGGCTAGGCCCAAATCTGTTTGCAGGCGAGCGCCCGCAATTTGTGGTTCCGGCGCATTGCTGGCAGAGCGCGATGAGCCTTGGACCGTGGACGCTCGTTGGCTGCTCCGTCGCGCCGGGATTCGAATTTTCGGGTTTCGAGCTCGCGCCGCCGGGCTGGCCGGGAAATTCGCGCGAAGGGAGCCCGGGCGGGAAATAACAAGGGCCACGAAGGGGGCGCCTTGGCTTCACTCCTTGGATGCAAGCGTTTCGATCCGCTTCCGCAGCTGATCGAGCTGGCGCTTCATTTCCTCGATGTCGCTCTCGGAATTTTGCCCGGCAAGCTTTTCCGAAGGTTCGTCCGCGGGTTTACCGGCGGGCTTTCCGGACGGCGTCTGGAGCGGACTCCCGAACGGGTTGAACATCGCGAGAGCTTGCTCGAACAAGGCCATGTTCTTGCGAGTCTGCTCCTCGATGGAGTCAAAAATCGGCGCGGTCAAGGGGCCGCCAAAGCTCTGGGCGACCTTATCGCGGAACTTCGCTTGCTCGCTCGTCAATTTGCCGATGGTGAATTCGAGATAGCTCGGCACCAGCATCTGCATGCTGTCGCCATAAAAGCGAATGAGCTGGCGCAGGAAGTTAATCGGCATAAGACTCTGCCCGTCCTTTCCTTCCTGTTCGAAAATGATTTGGGTCAACACCGGACGCGTAATGTCCTCCCCGCTCTTGGCGTCGAAGACGACAAAA
Source organism: Methylocella sp. (assembly GCA_050728755.1). GTDB lineage: Bacteria > Pseudomonadota > Alphaproteobacteria > Rhizobiales > Beijerinckiaceae > Methylocapsa. The sequence goes on along the minus strand of JBOHJU010000036.1, from coordinate 2,665 downwards.
TCATCGCCTTTCTTGACCATGGCGGCGAGGTCCTCGAGCGTGATATAGGCGCTGGTGCCGGTATTATAGAGCCGCCGGTTCGCGTATTTTTTGATGGTGATGGGTTTGTTTTCCTTGGCCATGACCGATCCCCGCTGCACGGAAGTCGTTGTAGAACCTAAGCAAGTTTGTACTGATCGCGCCAAGTGTTTTGACGGGCAAACCTCGTTTGGCCTATGCGAGCCCGCGCGGCCGTTTGCATCAGTATAAGGATATAAGCGTATCGCCGCAGCAAAAACCGTTGCAATTTGGGTCGCGAAAAATTGCATCCATTGCAGTACGAGAGCCGGAACCGTCGCTCGCAAGCGGCTTTCGCCGGTGATAGAATAACAGTAAAGCTTGCGGCGCGCACGCCGCGCGGGCAGCGTCCAGGAGGCTATCTCAATGCCGGGTGAAATTGTTATCGTGAGCGCGGCGCGCAGTGCCGTGGGGTCTTTTAACGGCGCGTTTGCTGCCAAGCCCGCGCATGAGCTCGGCGCCGCCGCGATCGAGGCGGTGCTCGCCCGCGCCAACGTCGATCCGCGCGAAGTGGACGAAGTGATCCTTGGCCAGGTTTTGACCGCGAACCAAGGCCAGAACCCGGCTCGCCAAGCAGCGATCAAGGCCGGTGTTCCCCATGACAAGACAGCCTTCGGGCTCAACCAAGTCTGCGGCTCCGGCCTGCGCGCGGTGGCGCTCGGCATGCAACAAATCGCAAACGGCGACGCCAAAATCGTCGTCGCCGGCGGCCAGGAGAGCATGTCGCTGTCGCAGCATGGCGCCCATTTGCGGGCGGGCACCAAGATGGGCGATCTCAAATTCGTCGATACCATGCTCCGCGATGGCCTCATCGATGTGTTCAACGGCTACCACATGGGCCAGACGGCCGAGAATGTCGCGGCGAAATGGCAGTTGAGCCGCCAGGAGCAGGACCAATTCGCTCTGGCTTCGCAAAACAAGGCCGAAGCGGCGCAAAAGGCAGGCCGGTTCAAGGAAGAGATCGTCCCTTTCACCATCAGCGGCAGGAAGGGCGACCTGGTGGTCGACACGGACGAATATATCCGCGCGGGCACGACGCTCGAAGCGCTAGCGAAGTTGAAGCCCGCCTTTGCGAAGGATGGCACGGTGACCGCAGGCAATGCGTCGGGCATCAATGACGGCGCGGCGGCCGTGGTCTTGATGAGCGCAAAGGATGCGGCCGCGCGGGGGCTGGCGCCGCTTGCGCGAATCGCCGCATGGGCGACCGCCGGCGTCGATCCGGCAATCATGGGCACCGGCCCCATCCCGGCCTCGCGCAAGGCGCTCGAAAAAGCCGGCTGGAAGGTCAAGGATCTCGATCTCGTCGAGGCGAACGAAGCTTTCGCGGCGCAAGCCTTGGCCGTCAACAAGGACATGGGCTGGGATCCGGCGATCGTCAATGTCAATGGCGGCGCGATCGCCATCGGCCATCCGATCGGCGCATCCGGCGCGCGCGTCCTCGTCACGCTTCTGCACGAAATGCAGCGCCGCGGCGCGAAAAAAGGCCTCGCCACGCTCTGCATCGGCGGCGGGATGGGCATTGCGCTGGCTGTCGCGCGCTGATCGGCTTTTTTTTTCGCAGTGTAAATCGACGGCAAAAAACCGCGCTGAATCAAAAAACCAAAGGATGAAATTCATGACTCGGGTAGCGGTGGTCAGCGGTGGCACGCGCGGCATCGGCGCCGCCATCAGCAATGCTTTGAAGCAAGCCGGATATCAAGTTGCCGCAAATTATGCGGGCAACGACGAAGCGGCGGCGAAATTCAGGGCGGAGGCAGGGATCGTGACCTATAAATGGGATGTTTCGAATTACAAGGCCTGCGCCGAGGGGCTGACCAAAATCGGCCACGAACTGGGGCCTATCGATATTCTCGTCAACAATGCGGGAATCACCCGCGACGTGATGTTCCACAAGATGACGCCGGAGCAGTGGCTTGAAGTCATTAATACCAATTTGAATTCGCTTTTCAACATGACCCGCCCGGTGATCGAGGGCATGCGCGTGCGCGGCTTTGGCCGGATCGTCAACATCTCCTCGATCAATGGCCAAAAGGGCCAAGTAGGCCAGACCAATTACACCGCCTCGAAATCAGGCGACATCGGCTTCACGAAATCCCTCGCAAAGGAAAACGCGGGCAAGGGGATCACGGTCAACACCGTTTGCCCCGGCTATATTGCGACCGACATGGTCAAATCAGTTCCCGCCGAGGTTTTGGAGAAATCCGTCCTGCCGCACATTCCTTTGCGCCGCCTCGGCGAACCGGAGGAAGTCGCCCGCTGCGTGGTCTTTCTTGTTGCCGAAGAGTCCGGCTTTATCACCGGCTCGACGCTAACCGTCAATGGCGGGCACTACATGATCTGATCTTCCCGCCTAGGCGGCATTCTGAGTCTGCTGAACTTTACTTTCATGCATCGCCATTCTGCCCCGGCCAACCGCGGCACTTGGCAAGCACGTGCTCGGCAGAATGAATAAGCCGACCCCCGCCACTAATCAAAAGAACTCTAGAGCATGTCGCATTTCGATTGAATCGGGATTCCCAAAGGATCGCAAATCAGATTCAACCTGCTGACCGAAGGAGGTCGGGCAGGCATGGCGAAGCCTTATTCGATGGATTTGCGCGAACGGGCG
>JBOHJU010000035.1:0-14389 GCA_050728755.1 Methylocella sp. | reverse complement strand
GGCGTAACCAGAGCTGTGCGCCTTCCCGAAAGAAGCGAATGGAGCACCCAGCCCTCCGCGCCTTCGGAATCGCGGACCTTGCGCCAAATTTCGAATTCGGCGGTGATTTCGACGGGAAGTCCCGCGCGTTGGAAGATCCATATGGTCCGATGATCCTTGGAGGGACCTTCGCGCAGGTTCACCCGATCGGACTTCAGGCTCACGTAACGCGGAACTGGCAAGCCGCTAGCGGAGCCGATCTGGTCGGCTTGCGCGGTCCCTCCGGCAGCCAAGGCACAGAAGGCCACGGTTCTGGCGAAAAGGGCGCAACGGAAGACTCTATTCCAAAGCGGTGCGATTTGGCGCATCCTGGCTACCAAGGTTACCCGCATCGGTGCGTGGGCTCGTTGAAGTTGCGGCGCCACAAAAAAGTTGGCGCATGGGATCGATCGTGAACCGCGTTCCTTCGTTGCGTTCTCGAATGGCGCCCTCCCCTAGGAAGACAACGGAACCCAAATAGGGTGCACCGCACATTTCCCGCCGACAATGGAAACCTGCCGGCGTTCTTGTCTTTGACCGGCCATCTGCTACAGGAACCGCGAGGGGAAGCCGAGCGGAGGCCGAGGGGAGGCCGAGCGGAGGCCGAGGGGAGGCCGAGCGGAGGCAATGAACGCAAAGACGGCGCTCCTCTTGTGTGCCAGGCATCGTTAACATCAGGTGAAGATGGCGTGGCAAGTCCTCGCCGGTGGCCGACATGCGGCGTGGTCCGGCGCGAGCTCGCCAAGAGAAAGCCAGGCCTATTCGCACGATCCGGCGGTTGCTTTTGAAATCGCATCCGGCGAGCCTAAAGAACAAGGACAAAGAATGGGCCGAAGAAAGCCGCTTGTGATCGTGACCCGCAAATTACCGGACGCCGTCGAAACCCGCATGTGCGAACTCTTCGATGCGCGGCTGAACATCGACGACGAACCGATGCCGCGCAGCGCACTCGCCGAGGCCATGCGTGCCGCCGAGGTTATCGTTCCCACCGTTACCGACAGAATCGATGCCGAGTTGATAGGACTAGCCGGGGAACAGCTGAAGCTCATCGCCAATTTCGGCAACGGTGTCGACAATATCGACGTGACCGCCGCCTTGGGACGCGGGATGACTGTCACCAATACGCCAGGCGTCCTCACCGAGGATACCGCCGACATGACCATGGCGCTCATCCTCGCGGTGGCGCGGCGGCTCGTCGAAGGCGCAAGGGTCATTCCCGCCGGCGAATGGACCGGCTGGGCGCCGACCTGGATGCTTGGACGCCGGACCACCGGCAAACGGCTCGGAATCGTGGGCATGGGCCGCATCGGCCAGGCTCTCGCCCATCGGGCCAAAGCGTTCGGCTTGCAGATCCATTATCATAACCGGCGGCCCGTCGCCGCGCCAATCGAGGAAACGCTCGAAGCGACCTACTGGGAGTCGCTCGATCAAATGCTCGCCCGCATGGACATCGTTTCCATCAATTGTCCGCATACGCCAGCGACCTATCATTTGCTGTCGGCGCGCCGGCTAAAATATCTCCGCCCGCACGCCATTCTCGTCAATACCGCGCGGGGCGAAATCATCGACGAGACTGCACTGACCCGTATGCTCGAGACAGGCGAGGTGGCTGGCGCCGGGCTCGACGTATTCGAGCATGAGCCGGCAGTCTCGCAAAAGCTTGTCCGGCTAGCCAACGCTGGTAAGGTCACGCTTTTGCCTCATATGGGATCGGCGACGGCCGAGGGCCGCATCGACATGGGTGAGAAGGTCATTGTCAACATCAGGACCTTCATGGACGGCCATCATCCGCCCGACAGATTGCTGCCCGCGATGCTGTAATTGCGCGCTGCAATGGAAATGCCGACAACCGCCACCCGACCGCTGGCACCCTGCGGTGGACCGGTGCTCAGTGGTCGTGCGGGCCCGGCGGCGGCGGAGCCGGCGGCTCCCGCGCCAGCATTTCGAGTTGCGTTTTGATGAAGCCGGGATCGCCCCAACTGTTGTCTTCCTCGGGCATCCAACGCGCGCGAATATAGCCGTAGCGGTCGATCAAGAACTCGGCATGCGTTGCCGGAACCCTGACCACGTCCTGTTTCCGGTTGTGAAAGGTGCGGGTATACAAGCCAAAGGTGGCGGCCACGTCCGCCGTGTCGTGAACGGCGATGAGAATCTTGCGGGCCGCAAGGCCGCGCAAAGGTTCGCAAATCTCGCCGGGCGCCACCAGAATGATCTTGGCGCCGGCTTTGGCCAGCCGCTGGCGGGCGTCGAGCAGCTGATTGAGCCTCGCGGTCTCTTGCCCGACGCTCTCTTGCGTACATGCGAAAAGCACCACGAGGAGCGGCGACTTGCGGCGGTAGTCGGTCAAAAGGTTGGTATTGCCGTTTTCGTCGGTGATCTCGGCATCGGGCGGCGCCAGCCAGTACTGGCCCGGGTTGATCTTGGGTTCGATAATGCGGGCCTGATAGCCGATGGAAAAAGCGCCGAGAAAATTGATGATGTCCCACCGCTCGTCATCGGTGAGCACGCCGGCAAAGCCCGGCATTGGGCTTCCCGTAATGCCATGCGTCACCCACCAGTAGAGATCGCCTCCCGTGTGCAAGGCCGTGTGCGGCGCGGAAAGATCTGCGGGTATTATCGGGAGGAGGCTCGCGGCCACCGGGCCATCGCCATGGCCGCTGACGCCATGGCACGAGGTGCAATTGTCTTCATAGTGCTTGAGACCGGCGGTGATCGACCTCGCGGCAAAAGGAATGTCCGTCGCGAGGTAGGTGTCCGGAAAGGCCTGTACCGATATGGCCGGGAAAGCGAACCCGCCTCCCGCCAACAAGGCCACGGCACCGGCACCGAGAACGGCGCTGTTCGGAAGCGGCAAACGCAGCCAAGCGGGCCGAAACGACGGCAAAAAACTGAAGGCGAGCGCCGCGAGGCCAAGCAAAATCAGCACACTGCCGCCGAGGAAACGCGTCGGGACCCAAGGGATTGCCCAGGTCGCGGCAAACGAAAAGCGAAACGGCAGCGGCCAGACAATGTTCTCATGCTCGGGCGGGGCCAGTGACGCCATGTCGGAGGCGACAACCACGATGAGGAGGGCGAGCACCGTCTCGAGCTTGACCCGCCTGGCGTAGCTCAGAATGATGGAATCGCTCGGCTTTATCTCAACCATCGGCAAAAGGTGCCGTTGCAATCCGCCGGCAATGAAAAGAACGCCGCCAAGCAAGGCAAGCTTGAGTAGGAGGAGGCGGCCGTATTGCGTTCCGATAATGCCTGGAAAATTCCCGACAAGGTACCAAGTCAACAGCACCCCAGTCACCACGATGACGCCCATCGCGGCCGTCGCGAGCTGAGAAAAGCGGCGGAGCACGACCGCCGCCAATCGCCGCGTGTCATCCGGAACGGGTCCGGTTCCGATCAGCATAATAAGCGCGGGCAGCCCGCCAGCCCAAACAGCCAAGGCGAGCCGGTGTGCGATCGACGCTAAAAGACCCGCGGTCTGCTGATCAAGCGTAACCGGATGGCTATTGAAAGGAAAAGTAGCGAGGCCAACGCCCGCAAACTCCGCGGCCGCCATCAACGCCAGGTTTGATATCGATGTTTTCTTGAGGGTGACCCAGGCAAGAACGGCGGGGATGCAAGCCGCCACGGCGCAGCCAAGTTCAACGATCGTGATTCGGCCAACCCCGGTCTTGAGAAGAAAAGTCCCGATGATCGAGCCATTAACCGAAAAGGTTCCGACTGCGGCGGCGGCGGCGGCGGCGCCGATCGCGCCCGCCACGGTTGCGATGGCGCTGACCAGGGCGGCCACCAAAACCGCTAGCACCACCCGGCGGCGCCAAATGAAACCTCCCGCCGGCGCAAGGGCATCGCGCGTGTACCAGATTAAAACGGCGGAACCCACGACGATCGCCGCCCCCAAGGTCCCAAACGCGCGGACAACTGCAAATGGATCGATCATGATCGCGCGGCCTAACTTATGGAGACTTGACCGTGAAGGTAAGCTTGTCGTCCACCGTGTGACCATCGACGGACAACATATGATATCCGATGTTGACCGGCCCGGCTGGCAGATTGCCCGGAAACGTGGCGATCAGAAGCCGCGGATCGGAACTGTCGCCCCGGCTGGTCAAGGGGATTTGCGCTCCCTTTGCCGGGACGATCCACACCTTCGCGAACGCCGGCTCGACCCCCTCGTTGAACCATAGCTTCAACTCTTTGGGCGCCGTATCGAGCACCGCGCGCGCGGACGGATCGGATTTAACAAGACGCGAATGCGCCGCGGCTCCAAAGATCCCGAGGCCGAACCCAAGCAACACAACGATATAGACGAGCAGGGCCTTTCCCCTTCGGTCAATCGCGCGCCTCATCCGGCTTCTCCATGTTTGTTTTGGCGTTGTTTGCTTTGGCGTTTTCCTTGGCGTTCGGAGTCAAGTTTCGTTCACCTTATCATGGCTTATCGCGAATCCCTAACACCATGGGTAGAGGCCATGTTGTCGCATTGCGGCAGAGTTCCTGTTGCTCGAAAACAAATTGCATTGCCCCTCATGCGAGCATCGTTGGGTCTTAAAGCGTGGCAAAAAAGTCATAGTGCGCATCGAAAGCATCTTGGCAAGCACTGATCGTTTGACAAAGGGTCAATATCGCGTGAACCCTAGAACATAAAACTGGAGGGAAAGTTCATGACCGGTGCTATCAGAATTTGGGCCGCTGCTGTCACTGCAGCCCTCGCCATCACGCGTGCCGATGCCGCGGAATTGACTCCCACGCCGGAACCGCTTCCGCCGGCTCCGCCGCTCTTCTACGTCCATGTCGGCGCCGCGGGTGTCTTTTACTCGCCGCCCGACGCGCAGTCGACCGGAGGTGGGCTGTTGAAGGTAATACCGACCCCCCTAGGTACCGCAACGTTAAATAACGTAGCTATCCCGCCAAGTTATACCCTGAGCTTGGAAGCGGGCTATTTCATCACGCCCAATATCGCGATCGCAATCTCCGCCGGCGTGCCCCCGCTAATCCATATCAAGGCGACTGTTTTCAATTTTAAAAATGCCGTGGGGACGGACCTAGTGGGAAGCGCGCGCTTTGGGCCCCTAGCAGGCCTCCTGCAATACCACTTCACTCAATGGGGTAACTTTCAGCCTTATTTCGGCGCCGGCGCGGCCTATGTGGTGCAATTCGCCAATACCAGCGACGGCTTCCTTTCGAATTTCAGCATCGATCCGACCTGGTGCGCCGTTGCCCAAGGCGGCTTCGATTATATGATGGGGGACTTTGGCTTACCTAACTGGGGTGTCTTTGCGGACGCGAAAAAGGTAATTTACCTCAATCCCAACTTCCAAGGGAATCTCCTCAACACGAATATCCACATCAAGACCCTTGGCAAGATCGATCCCTGGGTCGCGTCGGCGGGCATCACTTTCAAATATTAGCCGAAGGCTTTGCCGCATAGGCTAAACGGACGCAGACCAAGCCGCTTCGCACGAAAAAAGAGCGCTTCCGCGGGCTACGTGGGAGCGTTTTCGTTCGCGGGTTTTGGACCGCCGCGGGAGACGCCGACCTTGGCAGGGCGAAGCACGCGGTCGCCGATCGCGTAACCATCCTCGACCACCTGCACGACCGTCGCATTCGGTGCCGTCTCGTCGGGCACCTCGAACAACGCCTCATGGAGATTGGGATCGAACCTGGCGCCAAGCGGTTCGAGCTTCTTGACGCCATATTTGCCAAGCCGGGATAAGAAGTCGCGCTCGGTGAGTTCAACGCCCTCGATAAAGGCTTTCAGCGCGGTCCCCGCCTGCTCGCGGACATCGGCCGGCAGGCTTTCGACGGCGCGCCGCAAATTGTCGGCGAATGTCAGCATATCAAGCGCAAACGAGGTCACGCCATAGGTTTTGGCGTCGGCGATTTCGCGCTCGGCGCGGCGGCGCTGGTTTTCCATCTCGGCGAGGGCGCGCAGGACCTTGTCTTTCAGCGCCGCGTTTTCGAGCTGAAGATTTTCCAAGACAACGAAAGGATCGGGTTGTTCCGGCGGAACTTGCGCGGCAGGGCCGGCGTCCACCGCTCCGGCATCGCCGGCGGGCCCGTCCGGGTTGATCGCGGCGGCTTCGTTTTCGGCTTTTTTTGAATCGTTCATGATCGCTCTTTGATAAATGACAAACCACGCCCGGATATCAGTTTTTCGGCGACTAAAATCAAGCTCCCGCGGGATCGCAATCCCCGGAAGATGTCAGAACCCGGCTGTCCGTCACGGCGGAGGCTTCCCTGGCCGGATCGAAAACTCCTAAAATTGCGCGCCGAATCGCTTCTTGCCTATGCGCGGAAGTAATTTTCTCCCCGGTAAGATCGGTCACATAGAACACGTCCGCCGCCTTTTCGCCGAACGTCGCGATATGGGCCGAGGCAATGTTCAGGCTGAGCTCGGACATAATCGCCGTCAAGTCATAAAGCAGGCCAGGCCTGTCGAGGCCGGTCACTTCGATAACGGTGAAGCGATTGGAAAGCGTATTATCGATCGATACTTCGGGATGGATGCGAAACACATCGCCGTCCTCTCCGGCCTGCCGCGTCCTGGCGGCGACCATGTCCCGCAGCCTGACTTGCCCGCTGAGCGCGCGCTCGATTGCGAGCACGATGTTGGCCGCCCGGCGCAATTCGTCTTCGTCGAATTTGAAAGCGCGCGAAACAAAAATTGTGTCGAGCGCCATGCCGTCGGCAGTCGTAAAAACTTGCGCATCGACAATATTGGCTCCGGTTGCCGCGCAGGCGCCGGCGACGGTGGATAAAAGCCTTGCATGGTCGGGCGCAATGACGGTCAATCCGGTGACGCTTCGGTCCCGATCAACGAGGATGTTGGTGATCGGCGCGGGTATCCCGACTTCGGTCATATTCAAGAGTTTGGCGTGCAGAAGCTTCTGCTCCAGTGTGGCCTTTCGCCAATAGGCTTGGGGAAGACGCGCGGCATAGGCCTCGAAATCGAGGTCTGACCACTTCGGCAGCGCGCGGCGCAGTTCGTCGTGTGCCTGGGCCACGCGCCGTTTTTGGTCGGACGTGGAGTGACCGCCCGAGAGCACCACCTCGGTCTCCCAATAGAGGGTGCGCAGGAGTTCGGACTTCCAATTGTTCCAGACCCCGGGCCCGACGGCGCGGATATCGCAAACGGTGAGCACCAACAGCATTTTGAGGCGTTCAAGGGTCTGCACGCGGCTGGCGAAGGTCATGATCGTTTTCGGGTCGCCAAGATCGCGCCGCTGCGCGACATCGGACATGACCAAATGGTTCTCGACCAGCCACGCGACCGTTTCGGTTTCGGCTTCCGTGAGGCCGAGGCGAGGACAGAGCGCGCGCGCGACGTCGACACCGGCCGCCGAATGATCTTCCATTCGCCCCTTGGCGATATCGTGCAGGAAAAGCGCCAAAATCAGCGCCCTCCGGTTGCCGATCGAAAGCAGAATGTCGGTGGCCAGGGAATGCTCCGCGGCATGCCTTTGCGAACCAATCTCAGCGAGGTTTCCGACGGCGCGCAAGATATGCTCGTCGACGGTATAGTGATGATACATGTTGAACTGGACAAGCGCGACGATGCGGCCGAATTCCGGGATGAAGCGGCCAAGAACGCCGGCTTCGTTCATGAGCCGCAGCACGATTTCGGGCTCGTTGCGCGACGTCAATATGTCTAGAAACAGCTGGTTCGCTACGGGATCGGCACGCAACTTCGCATCGATGCGCTGCAGTGCCCTTGTGACGTGCCGCGTCGCGTCAGGGTGGATCGCGAGGCCATTGCGGTCGGCGACCCAGAACAGCCGGATGAGATTGACCGGATCGCGGGCGAAGACCTCTGGTCCGGTGACCGTCACACGGCCGTTTTCAATTTCGAAATCTCCGGTGGCGATGGCCGCCCACTTGCGCCGCCAAGGCCGGAACCGGTCGAGCCTAACGAATGGCTTGGCTTGCTTTTCTTCAAGCGCGGCGCAAACGATCGCGGTCAAATCGCCGACATTCTTGGCAATCAGAAAGTAGTGTTTCATGAACCGCTCGACGCTGGCTAAGCCGCCTCTCGCCGAATAGCCGAGCCGGTCCGCGATCCGGCGTTGATGATCGAAGCTCAGTCTTTCTTCCGCCCTGCCGGTTAAAAAGTGCAGATGGCAGCGGACTCGCCAGAGAAACTCCTCGCAACGGCGGAACAGTCTATATTCGGAACGGGAAAATACGCCGGCGCCAACCAGATCGGCCGCTTCGCTCAGCCGGTAGACGTATTTGGCGATCCAAAACAATGTATTGAGGTCCCGGAGGCCGCCTTTTCCATCCTTGACATTTGGCTCGACGAGATATCGCGATTGGCCGGCCCGCGCGATGCGGCTGTCGCGTTCGGCGAGCTTCGCCGCGACAAATTCGGCGGCCCTTCCTTGCACGATTTTGCGGTCGAACCGGGTCCGCATGGATTCGAAAAGCTTGCTGTCGCCGAGAATAAGGCGCGCTTCAAGGAGCGCCGTGCGGACGGTCATGTCTTGCCGGGCATGAACCAGACATTCCTTGACCAAGCGTGTCGAATGGCCGACTTTTTGTCCGAGATCCCAAAGCATATAGAGGATCGCCTCGGCGATGCGTTCCCCGCGCGGCCGCGCCGCGGGAGAAAGCAGAAAAAGAAGATCGATGTCTGAGCCCGGCGCAAGGGTCGCCCGCCCGTAGCCGCCCACCGCCGCGATCACGAAGGCCTCGCCGGCCGGACCGGTTGCAGCCGGATGAACATAGGCCGTCACATAATGGAAAATCTCGCGGATCAGCTCGTCTTCGATATGGGCGAGATGGCCGGCGCAGGCGAGGCCACCCCCATTGGCCTGGAATGTTTCGCGAGCGAGCGCGCGTCCTTGGTCCAAGGCGGCGCGAAAAAGCGCGACTGTTTGCTGGCGCACGGCATGCGCCGGCTTGCCCCCCGCATGGAGTGCCGCGATCTTGGCGCGCAGGCCCGGGCAATGGAAATAGGCCGCATGCGGCAAGTTGATCCGATAGCGCCGGGAATGGACCGGCGACGCTGTCTCGAGCATGGCGTTCATGGATTGCGCTGGCCTGATCGGCGGATTCCGCGCGATTCCTCCAACGTGGTTTCCGTATCCGGGAAAGACAAGGCCTCGGCCCGGCGCAATTTTGCTTCGATCGCATCCCATATCGCGACGGCGAGATCCGGCCCGCCGAGCCGTTTGATCGCCCTGATCCCGGTCGGCGAGGTCACGTTGATCTCGGTCAAATTGCCGTCGATGACGTCGATGCCGGCAAAAAGCAAGCCGCGCCGTTTCAGCTCGGGACCGATCACGGCGCAAATTTCACGCTCGCGCGGCGTAATCTCGGCCGCCGCCGCGGTGGCGCCACGCGCAAGGTTCGCGCGGATGTCGTCTCCGGCCGGCACCCGATTGACCGCGCCCGCCGCCACGCCATCGACGAGGATGATGCGCTTGTCGCCATGTACCACCCGCGGCAGAAAGCGCTGCACCACCCATGGCTCGCGAAAACTCGCCGCGAAGAGGTCATAAAGCGAGCCAAAGTTTGGATCGTTGCGGGCAATCTTGAACACCGCCGCGCCGCCGTACCCATGCAAGGGCTTCATCACGGCTTCGCCGTGCTCGTCAAGAAACGCTTCGATTGCCTCCCTGTCGCGGGTGATCAGGGTCGGCGGCATAAGCTGCCGAAAATTCATGACAAAAAGCTTCTCCGGCGCGTTGCGCACACTCGCCGGATCGTTGACGATCAATACCTTTGGCCGCAAATGCTCAAGCAGATACGTCGAGGTTATATAGGCAAGATCGAAAGGCGGATCCTGACGCAACAGGACGACATCGAGCGAGGCCAAATCCGTCGTTCTTGTGCCGCCCAGGGTGAAATGATCGCCTTCAACGTCGCGGACCTCGACCGGCGCCGTCGCGGCCACAATCCGGCCGTCGCGCAGCGAAAGTTTATCGGGAGTGTAGTAAGATAGCCTGTGTCCCCGCGCGCGCGCCTCGAGCAGGAGCGCGAAGGTCGAATCGCCCGCGATAGTGATCTTGCCGATCGGGTCCATCTGGACGGCGACGTTCAAGGCCATCGAATTCCTCCCACGCCGGCGCGGTGAAATCCGGCGCCGGCGCATGGCACATGACCGGGAGGATTCGCCAAGGACGCCGCCGTATTCATTTTGCCTCGGCGGACCCCATGGTAAGCACAGATTTTCCGATCGTCAGCCCGGATTGCAGATCGCGGTGTGCCAGACTAGCTTGTTCGAACGGGTAGCACCTCGTGGGTAGCGGGACCAGCCTCCCTTGCTCGAAATCCGTCAGCAAATTCCGCATAATCCGATCGAGCAGGGCGACCTCGCCGAACAAATAGCTCAAATTGAAGGCCATGACGCTCTTGTTTTCGCTGGCAAGCCGCAGAACACCAAAACGAGGCAGGAGCGCATAACGTAGCATGGCCGCCAATGCGCCGGTCAGCTTTCCGCCGCGCGGAAAAATCCCGTGCGCCCCGTACGCGACCAGCCGCCCCATTGGCGCCAGCAATCGCAAGCTCTGGCGCAGGGTTCGCCCGTTGGCGTCGAACACGGCTTGATACCCGGCCGGCGCGTAACGGCGCGCCGCCGCAAACCAATTTTCGCCCGATGCATCGATGACCGCAAGGGCGCCCGCATCTTTTGCCGCTTGCAACTTATGGGTGGACCCGACGACGCCCACGGCGTAGATGCCTCGCAGACGAGCGAGTTGCAGCAACGCCCCGCCGACGCCGCCCGCGGCGGAGTGGACGAGCACGGTGCTACCCGGCCGCGGCGCCGCAAGCTCGTCCAGCGCATAGGCCGCCGTAAGAAACGCGACCGCTATGCCGGCAGCTTGGGGATTGGTCAGCCAGCTGGGACAAGCGAAGACTTGATGGCGAGGAACCGCCACTTGCTCCGTATACCCTCCAAAACGGGTGAGCGCGATCACCCGGTTTCCGATATCGAGGCCGTGGACTCCCTCGCCGAGCGCCAATACGCGCCCGGCGACCTCGAATCCAGGCGTTAATGGCCAACCAGCAAAGCGCCAGGAGGAGGCATAAAGGCCAAGCCGCGCCACGCAATCGGCGAAGTTTACGCCCGCCGCTTCCACGCCGATCGTCACCATGCCGGGGTTTAGTGTGGGCTGAGGCGCATCTACCATCCTTAGCGCACGAAAACCTCCGGGGCGGCGGACAGAAACTTGCCGCATCGGATTGGTCTTTCCTCGGGGTCCTACAAGCGAAAGCCAGGAATTATGTTGGGTGGAAGCATCCTAACCTCCTCGGCGGGACGCCCGAAACCCGCTGAGAAGATCGACGGCGCGACAATGGTCGAGCTGTGCGGCCCGGCATCCGGCATGACTGCCCCGGCGCTCAGTGCGTCCGAATCCGGTCTGGCGCCGCCGCATAAATGTCCATGACGGCCCGCAGCATCCGGAGCGCTTCTTCCTTCGGCCGTTGGAATGAGTTGCGGCCAATGATCGAACCAAATCCCCCGCCGGCATGGATCGCACGGATCTCGTCGAGCAGCTTGGCGTCATCGAAGACCGCGGCACCGCCCGAGAAGATGACGATGCGGCGGCCGGCGAAAGCACAATCAACGATGTGACGGACTCGCTCCGCCTGGGTCGCGATCGGAATGCGCCGTTCGTCATAAACCTTGCGGGCCGCTTCCTGTTCGATATGCGCCGTCGGCAGCTTCACCTTGATAATGTGCGCCCCGAGCTGAGCTGCGATCTGGACGGCATAGCCAACGACATCGATCGCTGTTTCGCCCTCCTTGCTCAAACCCGACCCGCGCGGATAGGACCAGATGACGACCGCGAGCCCGTTGCGTTTTGCTTCCTCGGCATAAGCGCGGAGCTCCTTGTACATCTCGAACCGGTGCGCCGATCCCGGGTAGATCGTCAAACCGACCGCGCTGCAGCCGAGACGGAGCGCGTCCTGTACGCTGCCGGTCAATGCTTGGTTCGGATCTTTCTCCTCCCGCAGCACGTCACTGTCGTTGGTTTTGAGGATGAGCGGAATTTCCCCCGCGTAATCGCGGGCGCCTGCTTCCATAAAGCCCAGCGGCGCGGCGTAGGCATTGCAGCCCGCTTCAATCGCGAGCTCGAAATGATAAAGCGGGTTGTAAGCCGGGGGATTTGGGGCGAACGAGCGCGCCGGCCCATGCTCGAAACCCTGGTCGACCGGCAAAATCACAAGTTTGCCGGTGCCAGCCAGCCGGCCGTGGTTCAAGATCCGGGCGAGGTTGGTGAGTGTCCCGGCGCTATCCGCGCCGTACCAGCTCAGAATCTCTCTTACGCGCGGTGTCATTGTTGCTCTCCTCGTCGCAATTGCGCGGCAACACTTGCGGGTGATCCCTGCGAATGCGGGATAAACGACAACTGTCCGTTCGGTTCCTTTTAACGCTAAATGTCGGCACCGAGCCTAATCATATCTATTTGTCGCAGTCCAACAACGGGGCGAGGAATGCGCCTTACGGTTTGGATGGAGCGTCAGCTGCGCCTATCGCAATAGCGGCGGATGAGAGCAGGTAGGGCCCATCATAAATGACGCGTGCATCTCGAAATGATTTGCTCAGTCCCCAATAAGTCTGCCTGACGATGGCAAATGTTTCTACAAACGATATACGTTTCGGTAAAATCCGGTTGCGCAGAGAGGTCACAACTGTTATGGTTAAGTGCCAAGTAGGGGGAGGAACTGGATATTGATAATTGTATTATTGTGTCAGTTTTTTTAGAATTCCGTATTCAGTTTCTCCTGATAGGGCTAACATATTTGAGGAAAGGACTAGCAAAATGAAGGCATTTGTTGCCATCGCGGCGTCGGTTGCGGCGCTCGCTACCGCTCAAGCACAGACGCCGTCGAAAACGATCAAGTTCGCGATGACCGTGTCGGCAGGCGCGAGCACCTGCCTGCCCAACGCGCACGCCACGGTCATCGATCACACGTTCGGCAAATTCGAAAATCTTGAAGTGTACGTCAAAGGTTTACCTCCGAACACCGGCTTCGACCTGTTCTCGATTGAGGTTCCAAACGCGCCGTTCGGGCTTGCCTGGTATATCGCCGATATTAACACCGATTCGACCGGCACCGGCGTCGGTAATTTCGTCGGCCGCTTCAATATCGAGACTTTCGTTATTTCCCCAGGCGTTCCAGCGGCGACCCCGCCCAACGTGTTTCCCGACCCGCCCGCCGTTGTCCCGGAGGCAACAGTTGGCGTCAAGACCAATCCCGTGCAGCTTTATCACCTCGGGCTGTGGTTCAATTCGGCGGACGACGCCGCAAAGGCAGGCTGTCCGGCAACCCACACACCGTTCAACGGGGAACATAACGCCGGCATCCAGGTTCTGAACACGGCGACATTTCCCGATACCCCGGGTCCTTTGTTCAACCTGCAATAGCAGCATCAATTGAGGAGGCGCGCATCCTCCATTGATGTAAGAGCCAATTATGCGGCCCCGCCCTTGCGGCGGGGTTTGGCGTATTTTCGCTTGCCGATCCAAATCGATGCGGAGACCGCGACCGCCCGCCGCCGGACCAAGGTTAAAAATTTCCCGCCACATTTATGCTTTTTTGCGGACCGACAGTGATGCTATCGTTTCCACGCCACTTGCGATAGAAAGGTCGTGGGCATGGCTGGTGTTATTAGCGTTGGATGAACAGAGCGTATGAACACTGGCTTTAAGAAAACGCCAAAACCGTGCCAAGGAGCCGCGGGCGGGCTAATGATCCGTGTGGCCGCGGTGACCGCGGCGGTGGCCCTGTCCCTCCCAGCCTCGGCGGATTCATGGACGGATTCGCTCAATCCGTTTAACTGGTTTGCCGGCGCAAAATACAAAACCGAGATCGTGCCCGATGTCCCGGCGGAGGACATTTACAATCAAGCGCTCGCCCGGCTGCAATCCAAGGATTACGACGGCGCGGCAAAAAAATTCGCCGAGCTCGAAAAGCAATATCCCTATTCGCAATGGCAACGAAAAGGGATTTTGATGACCACTTTCAGCCAATATCAAAACGCCAGTTACGACGACGCCATTGCCTCGGCGAAACGCTACATCGGGCTATTCCCTTCGTCCCCCGACGTCGATTATGCCTATTATCTCGAGGGAATGTCCTATTACAATCAAATCCCGGACATAAACCGCGATCAGGACCGGGCGGCGAAGGCAGTTGAAATATTCACCCTGATCACCGAGAAATTCCCGAAGTCGGAATATGCCGACGATGCGCGCTACAAGCTTCAAGTCGCCCGCGACCAGCTTGCCGGCAAGGAGATGCTCGTCGGACGTTATTATCTCAACCGGCACGATTATGCGGCGGCGATCAACCGCTTCCGCGAGGTTCTGTTCAAATATCAGACGACCCGCCACGCCGAGGAAGCCTTGGAGCGGCTGACCGAGGC
>JBOHJU010000034.1:0-14495 GCA_050728755.1 Methylocella sp. | reverse complement strand
TTCGCCCCGGCGCGCAAATAAGCCTTGAGCAAGGGTGGCAGCGCGGCTACTCCCTTGCGCGGGTCGATCGCCATCGTGCCCAGGAGCGCCATATCGACGCCGCGCCCGGCGAGCGGGCGGATGCGCCATTCCTCGTCCGCGAGCGCATGGCGATGCAGAAAACTCAAAGGCAAGGCAAGCGCAATTGGGTCGACGCCAGGCAGGCTCGCGCAGCCGATCAGCACGTCGATACGATGATGTTTTGCATAGACCCAAAGGCCGCGCCACAAAAGCTCGATGACGCGTTTCGATCGATATTGCGCATGAACGCAAGAGCGGCCGAGTTCCAGAAAGCGCTTGCCGGGATGGCGGGCCAGCATTGGCGCGATATCGAATTCCGTTGCGCTGTAAAAGCCGCGGTGGCGTGCGGCGGCATCCTCGCGAAGAAGACGATAGACCCCAACGATTTTCGGCTTCTTGCGGCCGAACCGATTTCGCCGATCTTTGTCGATGACGAGAAGATGATCGCAGATTTTGTCGAACGGGCAGATGTCCCGCCTTGCCAGCGCGGCGCCATGCCGCGGAATGGCGGCGCCTTCTTCGAAAAAAACCTTGAACCGCAGCCGCTGCGCTTTGTGGATCTCCCGGCTCGCCGTCGCGAGCCGAACCTCAAAGGGGCCGAAACGCCCAAGCAGCGCGGGCAGGCCGCAAAGATCGCGCACGGTCCGGTGCGGCCTTAGAAAGGCCGCCGTGTGCCAGACGGCGCCGCCGAAATCCGAGGGCGTAGCAATGTTCCACATCAGCCAGCGAATCGCAATCTCTACTTCATGCATCGAATCTAGAGGCCGGACGCGAAGGTTTGATGACGAAAGGGCAAGCCCCACGGGGAAAGAAAAGCGGCGGCGCTGTCATCAAACTGCAGGCTAGGCGCTCTAAAAAGGCGCGAATCGCAACGCTAACCGATGGTGAGATATGGCTTCTCTCCGCGCCATACTGATCGTTCTTACCCTGCTCTTGTTTTTGTCCGTCGCTCCCTTGCAGTGGCTCGCCTTGCGCCGGGGTTGGCCGCTGCGGTTGTGGCTCCCGGTCGCGCTTGGCCGGACGCTCGCAGCCCTGCTTCGCCTTGAGATTGTCGCGAACCGCGCCCCGGCACGCCAAGAGCCTCGTCTTATTGCCGCAAATCATATTTCGTGGCTCGACATAGTGGTGCTTTGCAGCGTCGAGCCCGTCTGCATCCTCGCCAAGCGCGAAGTCGAAGCGTGGCCGGTCGTCTCCACTTTCGCGCGGCTGCAAGAAACCGTCTTCGTGGATCGCCTGCGGCGACGGTCAATCCCCGCCGCCAACGCGGCGATGGCGCGGCGAATGCTTGCGGGCCGCCCTATGCTGCTTTTCCCGGAAGGCACGACCGGCGACGGCTCGGCGCTTGGCAAATTCCACAGCTCGCATTTCGCCGCCGTGCGCGACCTTCTCGCCGCGGCGAGCGGTATCGAGACGGTTTGCGTACAACCTGTCGCGATCCGCTATTCGTCGCCCGCGGCGGCATGGGTTGGCGACGCGACCTTGCTCCCGCATCTCTGGTCGCTCCTCAAAGGCGAGCCGATCCGGTGTGATCTCGCCTTTGGCAAGCCGCTCGCCTGCGCGCAGGGAGAAAGCCGTAAGACAATAGCCGCCGAGGCGGCATCGTCTATCGCCGCAATGTTCGCGTCCATGGCACAGGCAGCCGAAACTGGCGTGCCCGCGCAGGCCGGAACGCCGGCCCCCATTCCCATCGCGGCGCATTCCTGACGCACTTTTCAGCCCGCCAAAGCGCCAATGGTCCGCCGTCGTCGGCCCGTTGCTCCGGTAAAGGCTCCCACCCGGCAAAACCTGCTTCGCGGCGTGGAATGGCAACGCACGATTCCCCGGCGCGGCGATTGCCGGGCCGCGAACATGGCTTTGTTACGATTTGTAACCGGAATTGACAATAGATTGTAACTTTATGATAAAAAACAGCTTTTTTTTATTGCCACAAGGGCGGAGGTAATGGTCTCTTGGCCTTGCGCGATGATCTCCTTTGGCTGCCTCCAGCGCTTATGCTATGCCACGATTCGCTCAAATCGGATCGGTGCGATCCAGTACCGCCAAGAAGCGGCACGCGAGATACGCCGCCGCCAAGACACCGGACTTTCCAACCGTTTCGTGAAAATAGCTGGACCGCCGAGCGTAACGTGCAAAAGTTCAATAGCCTCGCCGAATATGCCACGAAGCGCTTCCGGCTCGCCGGAAAGGCTTACCTCGACGGCGGCGACCCGTTTTTTGCGCCGATCGACACATTGCGGCGGGAAGCCGGAATAAACGGCCGGCGCTTCGTTAGTTTCGCCAATTACGATTATCTTGGGCTCGCGTCCCATCCCATGGTGAAGGCCGCGGCGGCTGCAACACTGGACAATTTGGGGATCGGCGCGCTCGGCTCCCGCCTCGTCGGCGGCGAACGATCAACGCATCGCCAGCTTGAAGCGAGCATCGCCAAATTTGTCGGCGCCGAGTCGGCACTTGCCTTGGTCAGCGGCTATCTCACCAATGTAACGACGATTTCTCACATTCTGGGGTCGCACGACGCGCTTTTTATCGATGAACTGTCGCATAACAGCATCGTTAGCGGGGCCAAGGCTACCCCCGCCGAAGCCATTATTTTTCGGCACAACGATCTCGACCATCTCGATTTTCTCTTGCGTGAAAGACGCGGCAATTGCCGTAATGCCCTCATCGTCGCCGAGGGCCTCTACAGCATGGATGGCGACATCGCCGACCTCGTCCGCCTTGTCGAGCTCAAGGAGCGGCGCAAGGCTTGGCTATTGATCGACGAAGCGCATTCGATTGGTGTGCTCGGGAACGAAGGACGCGGGCTTTGGGAACACGTTGGCGTCGATCCGCAACAAATCGACCTTATTATCGGTACTTTATCGAAGACCCTGGCGTCTTGCGGCGGGTTCGTCGCGGGCAAGGCGCCCGTGATCGAATGGCTGCGCTATACGCTGCCGGGCTTCGTCTATAGTGTCGGCCTATCGCCAGTTATAACGGCGGCGGCGGAGGCTGCCTTGCAAGTGATGCAGGAAGAAACGTGGCGGATCGAGCGGCTGCGCCAAAATGCCGAACTCTTCATGGAGCTTGCCCATGACGCGGGGCTCGATACGGGGCCTGCCATCGGGCGGGGCGTCGTCCCGGTCCTTTTTTCGGAAAGCCTTGAGACTTTGGCCGCTTCCAGCCGTTTGATGGACCACGGCTATTACGTGCCGCCGATCATTCAAATCGGGGTTCCGAAAGACCAGCCGCGCCTGCGTTTTTTCCTTTCGGCCTTGCACACCGAGGCAGAGATGAGGGGCGTGACGGACCTGTTGGCCAAGCGGGAAAGCCAGCATGAGGCGACGGCCCGTTCGTTGAGCGCGGCGACCTGAAGGTGGTGCCAAGTTCCGCTTCGCATTTCATGCCGAGGGCCGCGCGGCGTTTGCTCGAACCTGCGGTGGCGGCACCGCGGCATGCCGCCCGAAGCTCGAAAAGAAGCAAGGCTAATTCGATGAGCGTGACCGGGCGCAAGATAGAAATCGTTCCGGCGAATGGACTGCGAAACTTTCTCGCCTTTTGCCGGTTGCCACGCCTTCTCTATAAGGACCACCAGGGCTTTGCCCCCCCTCTCGATGCCGAGCGCTGGACCCTCTTCGCGGCCAAGCTCAATCCGCACTTTAAACTCGTCCAATCTGCAGCCTGGCTGGCCCGCAAGAATGGCAAGCTTGCTGGCCGGATTTTCGCTCAGATCTACGACGAAGCCTATGCCCCGCGCGGCGCATCGCGGGCGCAATTTGGTTGTCTCGATGCAATTGACGATGACGAAGTCGTCGCCGCCTTGACGCGAGCCGCGGAAGATTGGCTGCGCCAGCATGGTGCCCCGCTCATGCATGGGCCGTTTTCGCCCTCCGTGAACAGCGAGATGGGACTGCTCGTCCAAGGATTCGAAGCCAAACCCATGGTCTTCATGCCCTGGCATCCGGCCTATTTGAACGGTTGCCTTGAGCGCCATGGTTACGCAAAGGCGCGCGATCTCATTTCCTACCGCTACGATGTCGGCGACAAGGACCGTCAGGCCAGTCCGAGCATTCTAGCGCGGCCCGAATGGCGCGAAAGACTCAACATCAGAACCCTGGATCTTAAGAACATCGCCAAAGAAGCGGCGATTATCGTCGATATCTTCAACGATGCCTGGAGCGAAAATTGGGGTTTTGTGCCCTTTACGCTCGCCGAGTTCATGTCGAGCGCCGGCGCACTGAAAATGGTGATGCCGCCCGAAGGCGGGTTCATGATCGAACTCGACGGCATGCCGCAGGCGTTCGGCGTCATTTTGCCAAACCTACATGAAATAACCGCCGATCTCGGCGGCCGTCTGTTCCCTTTCGGACTGCCGCGCGTCGTCTCAAGGATCAGGAACCATAAATTCAAGTCCGGGCGGCTCGCGCTTTTTGGCATCCGCCGCGCCTTGCATCGCAAGGCCGCCGGCGGCGCGGTCATTCTGGCTTTCATCGAGGAAATGCGCCGCCGCAGCAAATCGAGTTCGATCGAACATGTCGAATTCGGCTGGGTTTTGGAGGACAATCTCGGCATGCGCCGGCCAATCGAGCTTTCCGGCGCGCGCATCGACAAGGTGCATCGCGTCTACGAGAAAAACCTCGCGGCTTGATTCGACAGCGCAGAACGCTTTATGCTCGGATCATCTTGGCCGCGAAGCAATTTTCCGGGTTCGCGGAACATGACATGATAAATTGCTTGAGGACGATCGGCGCATGGGGCTTTGTTCAATAGATGCCATACCCGCCCGCATGGAACGCGGCGCGGCGAACGCGGGCTTCATCGCGACGCTAATAAAGCGTCCGCATCCGCCACGCCGCCGTGCCATTTTGGCGGCGCATCCGGAAGCCGCCGGTCTTATCGGCCATGACCGGAGGACGGCGGCGATCACTCTCGCCGTCGTCGCCGGACAAACTGCGATCGCCGCGCTGCTCGGTTATCTCGGGCCCGCCTATTGGTGGGCGGCCTTGGCCGCCGCCTTTTGCATCGGCGCCTTTGCCAATCACGCAATGTTCGTCGTCATCCACGACGCGACCCATAATTGCATCTTCAAATCGAATGCCCTGAACAAATGGGCCGCGATCCTCGCCGATCTGCCAAACACGTGTCCGACCGCGATGGGATTTCGCTGTTATCACATGAAACATCATTCGCATCTCGGCGATTACGATTACGACGCCGATCTGCCGAGTCATTGGGAAGCGCGTCTGTTTGGCGGAAGCGCTTTTGGGAAGGCGGCATGGATGTTACTTTTCCCGGTCTTCCAGCTTACCCGCCTCGGCCGTCTGAAAGGCTCCGTGCCGATGTGGAGCCGGTGGACATTCGTCAATGGCGGTTGCGTTGTCTTCTACGATCTCGCCGTTCTGGCCTGCTTCGGCGCGAACGCGCTTCTCTATCTTTTCGCGTCCTTCTGGTTTTCGGTCGGAGGCCTGCATCCGCTCGGCGCGCGCTGGCTCCAGGAGCATTTTACCTGCGATCCGCTCCAGGAGACGTTTGATTATTACGGTCCCTTGAACCTCGTCGCGCTCAACATCGGCTATCACAACGAACACCATGATTTTCCCGACGTGCCTTGGTCGCGGCTGCCGCGGCTGAAGCAAATGGCGCCGGAATTTTACGCCGGGCTCAAGACGCACAAATCGTGGAGCGGGCTGTTGCTCAAATTCATCTTCGACCCGCAATTCACTTTATACACGCGAGTCGATCGCAGCGCCGCCGCGCCGGTTGTCAGACCTCGTTGAGCTGATCCGTTGGCGGCGAAACGTCCGCCAGGGACGGCACCTTAGGCGTGCGTTTCCAGGTCTCGGTCGCCCCGAAAACGGTCTTTAGAATCGACGGCGCGTTGGAAATGCTGACATAAATCATCAGCGGGATCAGGGAAGCGAGCGTCGCGAGATAGCGCCAAAGCGAGCCCCGCCGCAAGATAACATAGGGGACCAGCGTCATTCCTATGCCTATGGTCAGGACGAAGGCCGCGACCGTTGCCGCGACCGGCAGATATGGGGCGAGATCGCCGCCGCGGATGATCGCGAATAGAGCCAGGGAAAGGCAGGCGAGCGCAACGCAAGGGTAAAACGTCTGAATAAGAATGAGAAAACTCGCCGACAGCTTGCGCCAAACCGGCCAGTTGGCCATCCAGACCTCGCCGAGGAGCTTGCGGGCGACCTGCACAAAGCCGTTCGACCAGCGTCGCTGTTGGACCTGCCAATGCGAAACCTCTTCGGGGACGAGGCCAGGCACAGGTGGATCCATCGCGAAAAGGCCATGCCATCCGGCGATTTCGGCGCGCACCGTGAGATCGAGGTCCTCGCAGAGTGAGTCGCCCGACCAACCGCCGGCCGCCACGATCGCCGCGCGGCGCCAGACCCCGCCGGTGCCGTTGAATTGAAACAGCCAGCCAGCGCGAAAGCGCGTCGCCTGCTCCATGACGAAATGGGCGTCGAACATCAGTCCTTGCGCGCGGGTCAGCCAATTCGTTTGGTAGTTTGAAAATTCGCAACGCGATTGCACGAAGCCCGCGCTTGGATCGGCGATCAAGGCCGGGACGATTGCCCGCAGCCAATTCGGCGGCGGCCGGAAATCGGCATCGAGAATGGCGACATAAGGGGCGTTCGATTGAGCGAGGCCGGCAGCCAAGGCGCCCGCCTTGTAGCCCGGCCGCCCCGGGCGGCGAAGGTGCGAAATATCGTAGCCTTGCCGGCGCACCTCCCAAACGACAGCATTGGCGATCGCGGCCGTCTCGTCGGTGCTGTCATCGAGAAGCTGAATCTGCAGCTTCTCTCGCGGCCAATCGAGCGCGGCGGCGGATCGCAAGCTATCCGCGACCATTGCGGGTTCGTTAAAAACCGGGATTTGCAAGAGAACATGGGGAAGGCTGGCTTCGCTAACCACGGGTGCCGGAAGCGGCCTGCCACGCTGCCTGCCGGTCGCCTGCTCAAAAATATTGATGCCGATGAGAATCAGAAAGCCGCCGCCAACAAACAGAAGCCCGCCGCCGGCGACGAGCAAGCCGGTCGCGCACCCAGTTTGGATGAGATCGAGGAAAACCACTCGCCAAGCCCCCCGCGACCCGGGCGCTTCCGGTCCGCGCATTTCTATGCGTTTTATCGCTTGGAACGGCCGCTTTGCCGGGACTGTCTTTCGCGCCGGCGGCGCTTCTTCGCGCACGCAGCCGGAACGTCTATAAAAGTCGCACGAACGGACCCTTTACAAGCATTGAATCCGAAAACTCTGGCCTCGACAACAAACAAATTGCAACAGTTTGTTGCAGAATTTGAGAAATTGCTGCGTTTAACTGCACAGCGATGCCGAGGAGCTTCCCGCGGACCCGGCAGGTCATAAGAAATCGTTAATGAATACGCTCTTTGGTTTCCGGAACGTTAACCTGGAAACGCGCCATGACTTTATCCACAAGCCGCGCCGGCAGGATGCGGCCGAGGCGCGCCAACAGATAGAGGGACCTTGGAAACGCAATAATCGCGCGGCCACGTTCGAGGCCGCGTTGAATGAGGATGGCGGCGTCGGTGCTGGTGATTTCGAGCGGCTTGATGGCGTCGATGCTGTCGTTCAACGGGGTCTTCACAAAGCCCGGGATAATAAGACTGACACGAACGCCTCGGGCCTCGATGCGGCCGCGCAAGGATTCGCTGTAGGCATGGACCGCCGCCTTGGTCGCGCAATAGGAAGGCGCGTAGGGCAAGCCGCGTAACCCCGCGATCGAGCCGACGAAGGCTATTTGGCCGGCCCCGCGCGCGCACATCGGCGCGATCAATGGTTCGACCGTGTTCAAGACGCCGATAAGATTGATCGCGACAATAGCGCGAACCGCGCGCGGGTCCTCGGCGAGGTCTCCCGGCGCCAAGCCGGTCGTAATGCCGGCGTTGGCGACAACGAGATCGAACGGCCGGCGCATATCAGCGGCTTCGATCCACCGCGCCATCGCTTCTCGATCGCAAACGTCCAGTTGGCCGATGCTGACTTCGGCGCCTAGCGCGCGGGCGGCGGCGGCGGTGTCCTCCAGCCGTTCGCGGTCGCGCCCGATAAGAGACAAGGACACCCCCTCGCGGGCGTAAACGAAGGCAAGCGCCCGGCCAATGCCGCTCGATGCGCCACTAATGAGGACGGTTTTCGGAGCCATCTCAACTAAGCCGAGCGGGAGTTTTGTAGAAAACTGTCGCTTCCGCCAAAATCGCTAGATCGTTATTTTGCGCGCGCGCGATAAGCCGTAGTGTGAGTTCCGGTCTTGCGACCTCTCGCCGGCGCATGACCCGGCCGGACACGCGGATGCCTTCGCCGGCCAGTACCGGCCGCAGAAACCTGCCCGACAGCCGGGCAATGAAAAGATCGCGCCGCCATCCTATGAGCAATGCTTCGAAACAGGAGAGCATCAGCATTCCATGGACAGGCGTCCCCGCAAGCCCCGCCGCTTTGGCGGCGTCGGGGTCGAGATGCAGAGGATTGTCGTCGCCGGAAACGGTCGCATAGCGGGCCAGCGCTTCCGGCGCGAAAGGCCCGAAGCTTTGTGCGCGGATTTCGTCCCCCGCCCTTGGCCAATCCGGCGGCGCCGGCGCCATTCCGGCTTCGGTCATGAGGCCGGTTCCAAATTAAGCGGAACGATGCGCAGCAACGTTTCGCTGCGCGCGCAAATCTCCCCGTGTGCGGTCGCAATAGCCATTCGTAAAGTCAATCGCGGCGGCTGTTCGGCACGACGCGCCTCGATGGCGAGAACATAATTAGTTTCGATTCGCAGCTCATGTTCGTACGCAAAGCTTTGACCTTCGTGAACCGGCAGAAAGCCTTGGCCGCCGGTCAACTGCATGATCAAGCCGCGGACGGCTGGAAGCGCGAGCCAGCGAACCGGAAAGGTGAGCGGGACAAAGCCGCCTGTCACGCCGCCTGTCTCGCGCAAAAATCCCGCAACTTCGCCGCGGTCCGTCCGGACCTGGATTGGCGGCAAACGAATTAGCGTATCCGCGCCCGGCTCCGGTCCAAAGCCGGAGCCAATCGGTTGTGCGTGACCCCGCGCGTTCATGCCGCGCACCGCACGACGAGGGTGGCGTTGATGCCGCCGAACGCGAAGGAATTGGTCAGCGCGGTCCGGATCGGCATGGGGCGCGCTTCATTTGGCACGGCATCGACGGGGCATTTAGCGTCGGCCTCGAGCCAGTTGATGGTTGGCGGCGCGACATTCTCGCGCACCGCCCCGATCGTCACGACGAGCTCGAGCGCGCCGGCGGCGCCAAGCGCATGGCCGTGGATAGGTTTCGTAGAGGAAACCGGCAGGTTCGCGAGCCGGCCGCCGAAGACAAGCCTCAGCGCCTCCGCTTCCGTCGCGTCGTTGGCCGTCGTCCCGGTTCCATGCGCATTGACATAATCGATTTCCCCGACTTCGGCCGCGGCGTCGGCCAAGGCGTTGCGCATGCATGCGGCCGCCCCTTGCGCATCGGGCCGCAACGGATCCTTGGCATCGGCCGAGGTTCCGTAGCCGGCGATTTCGACGAGCGCATCGGCGCCGCGGGCGCGGGCGAGCTCCGCATTTTCGAGAATGAACACCGCGGCGCCCGCGCCGATAACCATCCCGTTGCGGCCCTTGGAAAAAGGCCGGCAGGCGTCCGGGGTCAGCACCCGCATCGCTTCCCAGGCCAGCATCGTGCTGTTGGTAACGCAGTCCTCGGTGCCGCCGACGATGGCGCGATCGACAAGCCCGGAACGGATGAGATGCACGCCCATTCCGATCGCCTGCGCCGCCGAGGAACAGGCGCTTGCCACCGCGAAGCATGGCCCGGTCGCCCCATAGCGGATGCTCGCCTGGGACGGACCGGCGCTGGCGATATGACGCGGAATAGCCAGCGGATCGGGGCGGCCTTGCTCAACCAGCGTCCGATACAAAGAGTTTTCCATGGTATGCATGCCTCCAACGCCGGTGCCGATGATGGTGGCGGTACGCGGACCCAAGGGTTTGGCTGACCCGAGCCCGGCCTCAGCGATCGCCTCGTCGGCGGCCACTAGCAAATATTGCGTGACCGGATCGCAGAACGGCAATTCGCTGGGCGCAAGATGCGCGGCCGGATCGAAATCCTGGACCTGGGCGGCAATCTTGATGCGGCCGCGGTAGGGCCTTGCGAAGCAAGCGTCGGCGACACATGAACGGCCATCGCGCGCGGCCTGCCAGAGAGCTAGTGCGCCAACGCCCGCGGCGGAGACAGCTCCCATGCCGGTGACGACGATTCGCCGCGCGTCAGCCATTCAGCTTTTTTTCTTTGACGATATAGGCAGCGATGGCGTCGATCAAATCGCCGATGTTCCTTGCCTCCTGAAATGGGCTGTCCATTGGAATGTAGACGTCGAACTTGTCCTCGATGGCCGTCAAAATCATCACGATGTCGATCGATTTCAGATCGAGGCTTTCGATCGTCGCATCCAAGGTGGCTTTCTCGCGATCAACCATTCCTTCCTTGACGATCACGTCGATGATCTGGCTGGCGAGCTCGGTACGATCGAGGGCCTTTGTTTCCACCGATGTCTCCTTCCAAATGACCAATAGGCGCCCGCGCCGACGATGCGGGTAGGCTGTCGCTACTCGTGGACCACACGCGCGCAACTCTACGCCGAACACAACTAGCCAGCAATCCCGCCAAACGGCTCATGGAATGGCACGCGGGGGATGTCAGCGCGGGCGCAAACTATCCAGGCCGGAAGAAAAGGACAAACTGATCCGTGATCGAATTACAGGACTCTTACGGAATCGCGACGACCGGCGTCCCAACCGCGACGCGATGATAAAGGTCCACGACGTCCTCATTATACATTCGGATGCAGCCATAGGAGGCGGCCGTGCCGACGGATCTGCGCATGCTCGCGGTCGTGCCGTGGATCGCGACTTCGGAGAGGTTCAGGGTGATTGCCGCGGCGCCCATGGGGTTGCGCGGCGAGCCGCCGGAGATAACCCTCGAAAGCGCCGGATGGTCGCGCAGCACGACGGCGGGCGCCGACCACGCGGGCGAGACGAATTTGCCTTGAACGAAGGTTTCGCCCTGCCAAGCCTTGCCCGCCCGGCCAATCGCGATCGGATAGCGAACGGCGGTCCCGCCTCCCATCGTAAAATAGAGCCGGCGTTCGCTTTGCTTGATGATGATCGTTCCCGCGGGATAGCTTGGTGAAAACGCGACAATTTCGCGCGCGCGCGACTCTCCTGCTGCCGCCGCCCAAACTGCCAAGCCCGCGAAAACAGCGCCGCCGAACCGAAGCTTATCAATAACGCCGCCAAGGCTTATGCTTTGCTTGTTCATCGACGTGCCGATCGAAACCAAAATGAACTCGCGTAAGCTCGGTTAAGCCGAGCTTTGGTTCAAAAAATCTAAAAGGCTGGGTTCGGTCGGCGCGACAATCTCCGGTGGTGGTTAAGATGTGGTTTCTAAGCGGCCTTCTCGGTGACGGCGCGATCGGACCTGGCCAAAGGCCGCAGGCCCAATTATGATGAAATTCAACAAAATAAATATGAAAAGTGTCAGTTAACAAGTAAATAATAATACTTGTCATCATTTAATATCACTGCGACTTTAATATCACAGTGAATAAATTATCTTTGAACTCTATTGCAGGGCTGACGCAAGTGGCGTACTTTACGTGTCTTCGCCATGCGGCGCAGGTTCTTCAGCGAAGAACAATTGCTCAGAGGAGTCAGAGGGAGTTGGTAATGAATAAGCTCATTATATACGCAATATACGCATTTGCGTTGGCCGTGGCGCTGTGCGTCGGCCCGGCTTTTGCGTTGCAGAACGTGGCCAATACGTCGCAAAAAGGGAGTCTGCTGATTTTTCCTAACATCACGGTTGATACGGAAAATTTGTCAAATACGCTGATCGAGATCTCCAACGATCAGGCCGCGAATGTTCATGTCGAGTGCAATTATCTGAACGAGAAAAAAGACAGGGTGGACTTCGACTTCAAACTAACGGGCAAAGCGACGGTGTCTTGGGAGGTTTTAACCGGGAGTGGGGATATTGCTGCTCCGCTCTTCCCGAGCCTCGGCACATTTACGCCTGGTAAGCCCGCCAGAGGCGAGCTGGTTTGCTTCGCGGTCGACATTGGTCTCCAGAATCAGATTGCGTTCAACCATCTGACCGGGACGGCCACGGTGATCGCCCTCGCCGACCGGGATGCCGCTCAGACAAAACAGGCCTATCGATACAATCCGTGGAGCTTCATCGCAAGGGACGCAACAGGTGCTCCAGCCGCCGACAACACAATACAAGGAACACCAGGCGATTTGCAGTTGACCGGCGCTAACGACGGCAGTTCGTACGATGGATGCCCAAAGTATAACATCGTAAACTTCATGCCTAATGGTGCAACCCTAGATGGCGTGAAAACACTCGACAACGATCTGATTGGTGTCAGTTGCAACCAGGATCTGCGGCAGGACTTTGTGCTGCACTTGACCAAGCTGAAGTTCACAGTGTGGAATGTAAATGAGAACTCATTTACAGGCTCCTGGGCGTGCGTCGACAGCGTTTTCACTGTGCCCCTCAGCGTTTTGGATACGAGTCCTGTTACAAACGTTTCGAACTTCGACTTCTCAACCCTCCGAACCGACAATGCCAGGTACCAGGTGAAGGGGGTAGCGAGCACCCAATGCCCGGGCCCGCCGGCTTCCGAGCCCGCGGGGCTGCTTGGCGTAGCGACCGCGTCCCTCGTGCTCGGCAGCGATAGCGGGGAAGATCAGGAAGTCGGAAGCACCACCCAAGGGGCAGGATTGCTGGCGGGCTTCGTCCTTTGGGATCCGGCGAGTACTGTCGGGGGCGCAAAAAAGCATCATCACGCTAACTAAAAGCGTAAGGTCATAGGAGGCAGGACGGGTAGGTTCTGCCTCTCCTCAAGTCGGCGCCGGGCGTTGCTTGGCGCCGGTGCTTTATCGCCGCCGCGGACTGACAAAGCAGGCCGTGCGGCCGGCATGCGACCTTCGCATCGCGGGCTCCGGCGGGTTCTGTGCAGCACTTAGAATGCTGCCAATTGATCGCAAATTGATTTTGATTGCAAATTTTAACGCCCTAGGTTTGGGCGCAACCGCCTCGCATAGGCCAATTAGCGCGAGTTTCGTTCCGCCCGTCCTCGGGTATCAAGGGTGGCTGGAACGCCCCCCGGGCGGAGGTCAGAAATGATCGGCAAAGATCGAGTCGCCGCGGGATTGGCCGAAGGCTCAGGGGGGTCAATTTTGAAAAGAATATTGAGAGCCTCTCTTTTGGGAGCGGTCCTTTTGGGGGCGGCATTGGCTGTCGTTTTTGGCTGCCGGGGTGATGCGTGCTTCACGTTTTTTTTTCATCGAGGCCCGGCACTAAGTTGGACTCTGGCGGCGCAGGGGCTCCCTGAGGATGGCATGTGGAAGAGCACACCAGTCTTTGCGGATGTCAACGGCGACGGCTTTCTGGATCTTGCCGCCCTTCCTCGTCTCGGCAACGGCGCCCATGTTTGGCTCGGTGATGGCAAAGGAGCGTGGCGCGACGCGTCCGAGGGACTTGGCCCTCCGTTTTCCTGCGGAGGCGGCGTGGCCTTTGGCGACGTCAACAACGACGGCCTTCTTGATCTCGTGGTTGCAGATCATTGTGCAGGGGCATTTGTATATCTGGGCGATGGACGCGGCCATTGGAAGGAGAGCACTGCAGCGTTGAATCCTGCCGCTTCGCAGCACAAGCCTTCCGCTGAAGGTGAAGATGAGGAGAATGAGCTGCTCGGCGCGGAAGACGTTGCGGTCGGGGATGTTAACGAGGATGGCTTCATGGATCTGGTAGTTACGTTGCGGTTGGAGGGAGGCATAAGAGTCTATTTTGGGGATGGGTCAGGGAAGTTTTGGAAGGAAGCGACTGACGACGGACTTCCTAAATCCGGTTGGGCTAATAATGTTCTGCTCCAAGATATTGATGGCGACGGACATCTCGACGTCGTCGCCAGCTATTATGAAGGTCCCAGAGTCTGGAGGGGGGACGGCAAGGGCCACTTTCAACCCTACTCACAAGGGTTGCCCACTTCCACGGCCGGTGGTCTTTATCGCGGAATTGCCGCGGGCGACGTCAATGAGGATGGCCTTTTAGATATAGCGGTTGCGAATATTCTCACCGGTCCCGAAATATATTTGCAAACCAAAGGCGGCACCTGGCAACCAACACCTCCCTTGCAGTCTTCAATAAAGGGGGGAGCTACGGCTTTGGCATTGGCAGACCTGTATGGCGATGGCCACTTGGATTTGGTGGTAGGCGGTAGCCAGACTGTATCTGATCGATACGGTCTGTTCGTCTTCCGAGGAAATGGAAAGGCGGAATGGACCGAAGTGCAAGGAACAAACCTGCCTTTGAAGGGGTTGCCCTTTGTCTGGGGAGTTGCCCTAGCCGACGTGAATGGCGATGGCATGCCGGACTTGGCTGTCA
>JBOHJU010000033.1:0-14746 GCA_050728755.1 Methylocella sp. | reverse complement strand
CCCACGTGTGGGACGGTCAGTCAGCGGCGTTGCTGGACGGGCCCTTCGTTGGACCCGGAATGGACCGTAGGGAGCCGATCCTTCCAACTTGTCAGCAAGCTCCGTGCCAAGTCCGCAAACCGGCGGATCCGATCCGCGCCTTGCTCGCCTCTTCCCGGCAGTCGTGCTGGCTAGAGAACATTCGCGCGGCAGTCTGCCAAAACTCTGCCCGTGCTGCGCAATTATTGTGCAGCGCACGCATCTGCGAGGGCGGACGCCCGGCTTTTAGCGGCGGCGAAATGCCGGATTTTCGCCACGTGAAGCAGCGCCGCGCCGTTCAGCGGCACATATCCGATGCGCAGCCTTTTTGTCATCGCAACAGTTCCGCGGCGGTGATGATGGAACGGGCAACCTCGGCGATTTTCTTGTTTTCGTTCATCGCGACATGGCGCATCAGGGCATAGGCCTGTTCCTCTGGGATAGCCTTGGCGCGCATGACGATCGCTTTGGCGTGATCGATCGCCTTGCGGTCGTCGAGCTGCGACTTCGCCATTTCCAGTTCTTTCTTGAGCTTGGCGAAGGCGTTGAAACGGCTGATCGTCATGTCGAGAATCGGCTTCACGCGATCCTTGCGGAGGCCATCGACGACATAGGCCGAGACTCCGGCATCGATCGCGGCGTCGATCGTTGCGGCGTCGGAGTGGTCGACGAACATGGCGACGGGCCGCGCGACCGAACGGCTCACTTTGAACATTTGTTCGAGACCGTCGCGGCTCGGGGTTTCGAGATCGATGAAAATGACGTCGGGATCAATTGCGTGGATGCGGTCGAGCAGGTCCGCCGTGGCATCGATGCGCACCACGCTCTTGTGCCCGGCCGCGCGCAAACCCTCCTCGAGAATGGCTGCGCGCAACGGATTCTTGTCGATGACGGCGATGCGCAGATCCCGGCTCAACGCAGCTCCATGGAATTTATGGATGCTTTCGTGCATATTGCGGGCGTGCATATTGCGGGCCAGGAGACGATTTTCGCGCGTGGTATGGCGCCCGCGCCCATGGCGGCAGCTTTCCGCTCTGCATTTTTGCTGGAACGTAGCCCCGGTTTGCGGAAAAAAGGTGCGGAACGAAAGGACCTCGGCAAGATTACGGCGGGTTGCCAGGCGTCATAGCGCGGAGCCTCTCCCCGAATTGACTTGCTTTCCAGGTTGCCTTTATAAAAGGCGAAATTGCGTATATAAGGCGAAATCGCGGGCCTGGTGTCGCCCTTTCTTGCTCCTCATTGAACGGGGTTGGGGCTGCTGGATTGGGTCGCCTTCGTTTGGCGGAATGAATCGCCGTGCCGGCGTGGCCGCAATGTTTTGGGCCTTGCCGGAGCGCCTTTTGTTGCATAATTTGGACCAGGCGGGAGCGGTGCGGTGAAGCGGACCTATCAACCAAGCAAGCTTGTGCGCAAGCGCCGGCACGGTTTTCGTGCCCGGATGGCAAGCGTGGGCGGCCGCAAAGTTATCGCGGCGCGGCGCGCGCGCGGCCGTAAGCGGCTTTCGGCGTGATATCTTTCGGCTACAGGTTCCCGTACCTTTCGATGTTTCCATGAGACGCCGGAAAGCTCCAGGGTCTCGATTTGACGGTTTCCCGGCGATATCCGATTCGCTTCGCAATTCTCCTAGCGCTGGGATCGCGGCGTGCCGGCGGGACGGGGCGATCATGCAAAGCGGCCGTCCGGCCAGCCAGCGTTCGCCGCAAAAGCGGCGTGAAAAAAAGACTTGGCGTGAAACGTTGGCGGTCTTTCACTCCGGTGGGATTTAACTCCATGCGAAAGCCTCGCGTTGGGCGCGGCGCCAAAGCCGCTGCCCCATTTTCATCCTTGTTCCCGGCAAGGCCTTTGGACGAGCCGCATCGCAAAGCCCTGGCGGCCCCGGAACGGCTGCGGCGAAGGGCTGACTTTCTGCGCGCGGCGAAGGGAATGCGCTTTTACGCGCGGGGGCTGACGTTGCAAGCGGCGCCGCGCCCGATCCCGCCAGAGTCGATGGACTGGCGCGCACCGGGCGATCCAACCACTTTTGGCGCCGGGAGCCCGACCGGTCAAACTGCCAACCCGCCGGACGTTCTCTCTTGCCGGGGGGCAGCGCCGCGGTTTGGGTTCACCGTGACCAAACAGTCCGGCGGCGCGGTCCAGCGCAACCGGATCCGGCGACGTCTCAAGGAAGCGTTGCGGCTACTCAACCCACTTCCGGCGCAGCCAGGCCATGATTATGTAATCCTCGCGCGGCCCGAGGCGCTCGGCATGCCGTTCCTGGCCCTGCAGGCCGAGCTTATCCGGGCGTTCGGCAACATCGATGCCCGGAAAAACAAGCCGCCGCCCCTCCGCCGGGAGCATGACCGCGAGGGCGCTGCCGGCGACGCGGACGCGGCGCGGCGACAGAGCTCAAAAGGCAGGAAATCCAAGGGATGATGACCCAGGAAACCAGAAACATCATGCTAGCGACTTGCCTGTCGCTGCTCGTCGTTCTTGGGTGGGACGCGTTTTATGCCCGGCCGCATCTCGACAAGGAGCGGCAGACCCAAGCTGAAATGCACGCGCGCTCAACCCCTGGCGCGCGGCTGGGGCCGGAAGTCGCTAATTCCGAAGCCCCGCGGTCGCAAGCGTCCGGTTTGAGTGCGCCGGCGCAGGAGGGGGCCTCGGTGCCGCAAAAGAGCCGTGCCGATGCCTTGGCCGAAAGCGCCAGGGTCAAACTCGACGCGCCCGCTATCTACGGATCGATCGCGCTCAAGGGTGGCGGGCGCATCGACGACGTGTCGTTTAAGGCTTACCGCGAGACGGTCGATCCCAACAGTCCGAACATCGTTTTGCTCTCGCCCGCGGGTTCCCCTTTGTCTTATTACGCCGAGGCGGGCTTCATCGCCGACCCCGGCGCGAATCTTATTTTGCCGGGGCCCGATACGTTGTGGCAAGCCGATCATGATACGCTGACGGAAACATCCCCCGTGACGCTCACCTACGACAATGGCCAGGGCCTCGCGTTTCACCGCAAAATCGCGGTCGACGGCCATTACATGTTTACGGTGACCGACAGCGTCGAGAACAAATCCGCGCAGGCAGTTACGCTGCACCCCTACGCATTCGTCAAGCGCCACGGCAGGCCCAAGGCTGCCGGCTATTACAGAGTGCACGAAGGGTTCGTCGGGGTCATTGGCGGGTCCGGCGTGCAGGAGATCAGGTACGACAAGATCGAAAAGGAAGAGCATGCAACGAAGAGCTTCGCGGGTACCGGCGGCTGGCTAGGCCTCACCGACAAATATTGGGCCGCAGTTGTCATTCCGGATCAGCGCACAGCTGTCGCGGCAAGCTATTCCGGATCCGGCGGCGCTCCCGTGATTTATCAGGCTGGTTTTGCCGGAGCGGAAGGAAGGACGCTTGCGCCGGGCGCCTCAAGCGAATTCACGACCAGGATTTTCGCGGGCGCCAAGGAGTCCGATACGCTCGACAAATATCAGGCCAACTTGGGGATCGAGAAGTTCGATCATCTGATCGACTGGGGCTGGTTTTATTTTATCACCAGGCCCATGTTCCGCTTGCTCGACGTCATTTACAAGTTTGTCGGCAATTTCGGCGTCGCGATCTTGTGCATCACGGTTCTGGTCAGGGGAGCCGTGTTCCCATTGGCCAACCGCAGCTTTAGGGCGATGGCGAAGATGAAGTCGGCGCAGCCGCAGATCACCGCGATCAAAGACCGCTTTCCCGACGACAAGCCCAAGCAGCAGGCGGAAATCATGGCGCTTTACAAGCGCGAAAAGATCAATCCCTTGTCGGGCTGCCTGCCGGTGCTGATTCAGATCCCGGTTTTCTTCTCGCTCTATAAGGTGTTCATCGTCACGATCGAGATGCGTCAGGCACCGTTTTTCGGCTGGATCAAGGACCTCTCGCAGCGCGACCCGACGAACGTTTTCAATCTGTTCGGTCTCCTCCCCTTCGATCCGACTCAGATACCAATGTTCGGCCCCTACCTTGCGATTGGCGCTTGGCCCCTCATCATGGGCATTACCATGTTCGTTCAGATGAAGGTCAATCCGGAACCAACCGATCCGATGCAAAAGCAGATTTTTACCTGGATGCCGGTCATCTTCACGTTCACGCTCGGCAACTTCGCCTCGGGCCTTGTCATTTATTGGAGCTGGAGCAATATTTTGTCGGTCATTCAGCAGACGGCGATCATGAAGCGGGCTGGCGTCAAGATCGAGCTCTGGGACAATTTGACCGGCATGTTCCGCAAGAAAGCGACAACCTGAGTTGGCGGGCTCGCCCCTCGTGATGGATCTGGCGGATGCGCCAGTTCACTTTGTCGAATTGGGACGCAAGCTTTTCGGCGGGGAATGTGCGTTTTTATGGGCAGCTGCGAACGCCGCCCAGTTGCCGCCGCCGGGCCCGCCGGAGATCGCTTTCGCCGGCCGGTCGAACGTGGGAAAATCCTCGCTTCTCAATGCATTGACCAATCGCAAAATGCTGGCGCGGACGTCGCGGACGCCGGGATGCACGCGCGAACTTAATTTTTTCGGGCTTGGCAGCGACGGAGGAACCGCGGCATTGCGCCTAGTCGATATGCCGGGCTATGGCTATGCGGCGGCCTCGAAGGAAAAGACCGCATCCTGGACCCGGTTGATAGGGGATTTCCTGCGCGGCCGGGTGCCGTTGTTGCGCGTGTTTCTTCTCATCGACGGCCGCCATGGCGCAAAACCCGCCGACATCGAGATGCTGGATTTTCTAGATCGGTCCGCGATGTCCTATCAGATCGTCTTGACGAAGCTGGACGAAGTGAAAGCCGCGGAGTGGGAAGGCCGCATCGCCGGCACGCTCGCCCTCGTGAACAGGCGCCCCGCGGCGTTCCCGGAGGCGATCTTCACGTCCTCGCGCAGTGGCGAAGGCGTCGCCGAGTTGCGCGCTGCGATCGCCAGGCTGTTAGTGGAACGCGGCCCGTTAGGCCACGCGACGCGGTAAACCGGCGGTTCGAGGAGCCGGTGGCGGGGCCAGAGGGAATCGAACCGCCGGCCTTTTCAATGCCGAAGCGAAGCTAAGTACAAATATAGCGTTCCAGAGTCTGCCCGCTCGCCCAGTGGCACGCCCTCCTTTGCGCTCTGGTCCAGGCGTGCTATGAGCGTCGGCAACTCGCGACCGGCGTTACTTTACAAAACTCCGTTTCCCGGCCGGACGCTTGCGGCGGTGTCGCAGCCGCCGCCGCGAGGCAAACTACGGAGTTGGCGTTGGCTTTGATTACGCGGTCCTCGCTCAACGAAGCGCTCACTTTTGACGACGTGCTGCTTCTGCCGGGTCATTCGGCGGTCCTCCCGGGCGCGACCGAACTGAAGACGAAATTCACGGCGACGATCAGTTTGAATATTCCGTTCGTGTCTTCCGCCATGGATACGGTCACCGAGGCGAAGCTCGCCATTGCGCTTGCCCAGGCCGGCGGAATGGGCGTCATTCATCGCAATTTCGATCCCGCCGAACAAGCCGAGGAAGTTCGCAAGGTCAAGCGCTACGAAAGCGGCATGGTGGTCGATCCGATCACGATTTTTCCAGATGAAACCCTCGCCGATGCCCTAGCGCTAATGCGCCGGCACGGGATTTCCGGCATTCCCGTGGTCGAGCGCGGCCCCAGCGGTAAACCGGCGCGGCTATGCGGCATATTGACCAACCGCGATGTCCGGTTCGCCGATAATCCGTTGCAGCCCGTGGCCGAGCTGATGACCAAAAATCTCATCACGGTCCGCGAAGGCGTGAACGAGGACGAGGCGCGCCGCCTCCTGCATCAGCATCGCCTGGAAAAGCTGATTGTCGTCGACAGCGATTTCCGCTGTGTCGGGCTGGTGACCGTGAAGGACATGGAAAAGGCGACGCTGTATCCGGCCGCCTGCAAGGATGCGGAGGGCAGGCTCCGGGTCGCCGCCGCCTCGACCGTCGGCGACCAGGGGTACGAACGCGCGCTCATGTTGATTGATGCGGGGGCGGATTGCATCGTGGTGGATACCGCGCATGGCCACGCGCAGGCCGTGTTAAATCAGGTCGCGCGATTGAAGCTTGCATCGAACAAGGTCGCGCTCCTTGCGGGCAATGTGGCGACCGCCGACGGCGCGAAGGCGCTGATCGACGCCGGTGCCGACGCGATCAAGGTGGGCATCGGCCCTGGCTCCATCTGCACGACACGGATTGTCGCCGGGATCGGCGTGCCCCAGCTCACCGCGATCATGGATTGCGTCGAAGCCGCGCGGGGCGCCAACGTCCCGGTCATCGCGGATGGCGGCATTAAATTTTCCGGCGATGTCGCCAAGGCGATCGCCGCGGGCGCCGACTGTGTGATGATCGGTTCGCTTTTCGCCGGAACGGACGAGAGTCCAGGCGAAGTCTATCTTTATCAGGGCCGTTCGTTCAAATCCTATCGCGGCATGGGCTCAGTCGGCGCGATGGCGCGCGGCTCGGCGGACCGCTATTTCCAGCAGGACATCGCCGACCAGTTGAAGCTCGTGCCCGAAGGCGTCGAGGGACAGGTGCCCTATCGCGGCCCGGCTGCAGTGATCCTGCACCAATTGGCCGGCGGATTGCGCGCCGCCATGGGCTATGTCGGAGCCCCGGACATCGCGGATTTTCAGGCGCGCGCGCGGTTTGTTCGAATTTCCCCGGCCGGCCTGCGGGAAAGCCATGTTCACGACGTGGCGATCACACGAGAGAGTCCGAATTATCCGCCAAGCGAGTGAACGGTAGACCATGCACGTCGTGATGCTGCTTTATCCCCGGTTCGACCAGCTCGATCTCACCGGGCCATTCGAGGTGTTCGCAAGGTTCGAGGAATTGAACCTGCATCTCGTCTCGAAAACGCTCGATCCCGTCACCGATTCAGGCGGCCTGCGTTTGCTGCCGACAGCAACTTTCGCGGATTGCCCCCAGGCGGACATTCTTTTCGTCCCCGGCGGAGCCGGCCAAATCTCGCTCATGGAAGATGCCGGGGTGTTGGACTTCCTGCGGCGGCTGGCGAGTAAAGCCCGCTATGTGACCTCGGTTTGCACCGGATCCCTTGTTCTGGCTGCCGCCGGGCTCCTCACCGGCTACCGGGCGACATGCCATTGGCTTTCGCTCGATCAGCTTGCCTATTTCGGCGTGGTGCCGGTGAGCGAGCGCGTCGTGATCGATCGTAACCGGGTGACCGGCGCGGGCGTAACCTCGGGCATCGACTTTGCCTTGACTCTCACGGCCTGTCTCTTCGGCGAGGAGCGCGCAAAACGCGTGCAGCTTGCCATGGAATATGATCCAAGACCGCCCTTTGCGGCGGGAACGCCCGCGAGCGCCGGTCCGGAGCTCGCCGCCAGCCTGCGCGCGGCGAATGCAGCATTCCAGAAAGAGCGCAAGACGGTCGCGCGCCGCGCCGCCGCCGCTTTGCGGATCGATCCTCGGGCCGGCCTCGGGTCGCGACCAGAAGGTCAGGGCCACGCGCGAGCGCGTTGATCTGGGCGCCAAGCGGCAAGCTGACTCTAGGTCTAACGTTCAACAGCGGGCGAGCGCGGACCGAAGCATCACGGTGCGCAAATTTTATGGAATTTTTATATCCGGCGCCGTCGAGCGGCCTGGAATCTATACGTGCCGTGCGCGATATTCGAACCCGCATTTCTAGCCTGGAGCATTTTCAGGCGAAGAAGGTTCAGTGCGCCGGGAAATCGCGGCGAGCCGAAAAAACAGGGTGCTTTCGTGATGGAGTGCTCGTGAATGCACTCTTATGACCGGCGCGTCGCCGGAAAGAGTCTCCAATGCTCAGCTTCGCTCTCGACTTTGTCTTCGTCGCCACTGGCGCGGCGGCCTTTGCCGTGACGGCGCTTTACCTTAACGCCTGCGCCAGCTTGTGAGGGTTCTTCCATGACATTCGACAACTTGCTTGGCGCGATCGTGACCGTCGCCGTCATGATCTATCTCGTCATCGCCTTGATACGCCCCGAGCGCTTTTGAGGAAGAGACGCCATGACAGCCAATGGCTTTGTTCAGATCGCCCTTTTTTGCGCGGCGGTCATCCTTCTTGTGAAGCCCTTCGGCTATTATATGACCCGCGTCTTTAACGGGGAACGCACATTTCTGTCGCTTGCGCTGCATCCCCTTGAGCGGGCAATCTATGTGCTAAGCGGCGTCAAGGACGATGAGGAGCAAGACTGGAAGAGTTATGGCCTCGCCATGCTGACCTTCAGTCTGGCGGGCTTCCTCGCCCTTTACGCGCTGCAGCGTTTGCAGGCAGTCCTTCCCTTCAACCCGCAGCATCTTGACGCGGTCTCTCCCGATCTCGCCTTCAATACATCGGTGAGTTTCGTCACCAACACCAATTGGCAATCCTATACGCCCGAAAGCACGATGAGCTATCTGACCCAGATGGCCGGGCTCACCGTGCATAATTTCGTCTCGGCCGCGACCGGCATCGCACTCGCCGTCGCGCTCATCAGGGGCTTTGCCCGGCGCTCGGCACAAACCATCGGCAACTTCTGGGTCGATATGACCCGCACAGTCCTCTACGTGCTTCTGCCGATCGCGATCGTCGTCGGACTCTTTTTCGTCTGGCAAGGCGTGCCGCAAAATCTTGGGGCCTATGCTGAAGCGACGACGCTCGAAGGCGCCAAACAAGTGATCGCGCAAGGGCCGGTGGCAAGCCAGGAAGTCATCAAAATTCTGGGCACGAACGGCGGCGGCTTCTTTAATGCCAATTCGGCGCATCCTTACGAGAACCCGAACGCGCTCACCAATTTCGTCCAGATGGTGCTGATTTTTTCGATTGGCGCGGCGCTCACCAATGTTTTTGGCCGGATGGTCGGCAAGGAGCGGCAGGGTTGGGCGATCTTCGCGGTCATGGGCATTTTGTTTTTGGTAGGGACGTTTGCCGTCTACGCCACCGAGAGCGGTGGCAATCCGGCTTTCGCTAGCCTGCCCATCGATGCCGCGCCGAGCGCGCTTCAAGCCGGCGGCAACATGGAAGGCAAGGAGGTGCGGTTCGGCATCGCCAATTCCGCGCTCTTCGTGACGGCCACAACTGACGCCTCCTGCGGCGCCGTCAACACGATGCACGACAGCTTGTTGCCGCTCGGCGGCATGGTGCCGATGGTCAATATCATGCTGGGCGAGATCATCTTCGGCGGAGTCGGCTCCGGCCTTTATGGGATGCTGCTCTTTGCGATCGTCGCGGTCTTTGTCGCCGGGCTCATGGTCGGCCGCACCCCGGAATATCTCGGCAAGAAACTCGAGGCGAAAGAGGTCAAAATGGCGATCCTCGCGATTTTGATTCTGCCCCTGTCGATGCTTGGCTTCACCGCACTCGCGGTCGTGGTTACGCCGGGCCTCGCAGGCCTCGCCAATTCCGGCCCGCACGGCTTCAGCGAGGCGCTTTATGCTTATGTTTCGGCCACCGGCAACAATGGCAGCGCCTTCGCCGGTCTCAGCGCCAACACGCCATTCTGGAACACGACGCTCGGCCTCGCAATGTGGATCGGCCGCTTCCTGTTGATCGTACCGATGCTCGCCGTCGCCGGATCGCTGGCGGGCAAGAAGATCGTGCCAGCCTCCGCCGGAACCTTCCCGACGGATGGCGGGCTTTTCATCGGCCTTCTGATCGGCGTGATCCTGATCATGGGTGGGCTCATTTACTTCCCAGCGCTGGCGCTTGGACCTATCGAGGAGCATCTCGCGATGCGCGCCGGCATGCTGTTTTGACCGCCGCGGAACATCGCCGGGGCGGTACGGAGTCCGCTTTTTGTATATGGCAAATAGACAAATTATTTTCCGTGAGCATTTCCAGTGAACTCGAGGCGCAACCTATGAAACCCAGAGACAATCGACGCCGCAACGTCCGCTCCTTATTCGATCCGGCGATCATCCGTCCGGCGATCTGGGAGGCGTTTCGTAAGCTCGACCCGAGACTCATGGCCGGCAATCCGGTTATGTTCGTTGTCGAGATCGTGAGCGTGCTGACGACGATCCTCTACCTCCGCGATCTCCTAACCGGCGGCGCGGGACTGAAATTCACTTTCCAGATCCTCGTCTGGCTCTGGATCACCTTGCTTTTTGCAAATTTCGCGGAAGCCGTGGCCGAGGGCCGCGGCAAAGCGCAGGCCGCGACCTTGCGCAAGGCCCGCACCGACACGCGGGCGAAACGGCTCATCGATCCTTATGGCAAGAGTGGCATGAAGGACGTCGTCGAAGGCGTGTCCGCGCTCGATTTGATAACCGGGGACGTGGTTCTCGTCGAGGCCGGCGATTTTATTCCCAGCGACGGCGACGTGATCGAAGGCATCGCCTCGATCGACGAATCGG
The DNA here is from genome assembly GCA_050728755.1 of Methylocella sp. Classification (GTDB taxonomy): domain Bacteria; phylum Pseudomonadota; class Alphaproteobacteria; order Rhizobiales; family Beijerinckiaceae; genus Methylocapsa. Next base: position 4,441 of record JBOHJU010000033.1, on the reverse strand, counting down.
CGATCACCGGCGAATCCGCCCCCGTCATTCGCGAGAGCGGCGGCGATCGTTCCGCCGTTACCGGTGGCACCAGGGTTCTCTCCGACTGGATCAGGGTCCGCATCACGGCGACGCAGGGCTCGACCTTCCTCGACCGGATGATCGCGCTCGTCGAAGGCGCGGAACGGCAGAAAACGCCGAACGAAATAGCGCTCAATATTCTTCTCGCCGGTTTGACGCTGATCTTCGTCTTCGCGGTCGCGACCATTCCGAGCTTTGCGCATTATGCCGGGGGCACGGTCAGCGTTATCGTTCTCGTCGCGCTTTTCGTCACGCTCATTCCGACCACGATTGGCGCGCTTCTGTCGGCGATCGGAATCGCCGGGATGGACCGGCTCGTGCGGTTCAATGTTCTCGCGATGTCGGGCCGCGCGGTCGAGGCGGCGGGCGACGTCGATACGCTGCTGCTCGACAAGACCGGCACGATCACGCTTGGCAACCGGCAGGTAGCAGAATTCATTCCATTGACCGGCGTGAACGAAATGGAACTCGCCGATGCGGCGCAACTCGCGTCTCTCTCGGATGAGACGCCGGAAGGCCGCTCGATCGTGGTGCTGGCAAAAGAGAAATACGGCATTCGCGGCCGCGACATGGTCGACCTCCAGGCAAGGTTCATTCCTTTTTCCGCACACACCAGGTTGAGCGGAATCGATACCGGCGCGACGGTCATCCGCAAGGGCGCGGTGGACGCGATCGTGGCCTTCGTGCGTTCAGCCGCCGCCGTCCCCGCGCAGGCGGCGAACGGCACCGTCACCGTAATGCGCCCCTTGGTGTCCGACACGACAGTTCACGCCCTGAACGCAGCCGCCGACCGTGTCGCGAAATCGGGCGGAACGCCGCTCGCCGTCGCGAAGGACGGCCATTTGCTCGGCATTATCCATCTGAAGGACATCATTAAGGGCGGCATCAGAGAGCGCTTCGGCGAACTGCGCCGGATGGGCATCAGGACGGTGATGATCACTGGTGACAATCCCCTGACGGCGGCGGCGATCGCGGCCGAGGCGGGGGTCGATGATTTTCTCGCCCAGGCGACGCCGGAGACGAAACTGAAGCTCATTCGCGACGAACAGGCGCAGGGCAAGCTCGTCGCCATGTGCGGCGACGGCACCAATGACGCGCCCGCCCTGGCGCAGGCCGATGTCGGCGTCGCCATGAACACCGGGACGATGGCGGCGCGAGAAGCGGGCAACATGGTCGATCTCGACAGCGATCCGACAAAACTCATCGAGATCGTCGAAATCGGCAAGCAGCTCCTTATGACGCGCGGCGCGCTGACGACTTTTTCCATCGCCAACGATGTCGCGAAATATTTCGCAATCATCCCGGCGATGTTCGTTGCTTTCTATCCACAACTGCAAAGCCTGAACGTCATGAATCTCGGGACGCCGCAGAGCGCAATTCTGTCGGCAATTATTTTCAACGCTCTGATCATCGTCGCGCTGATTCCCCTGGCGCTGCGCGGCGTGGCCTATAGGCCGGTCGGCGCAGCAAGCATTTTGCGGCGCAATCTTGTTGTCTACGGCGTCGGCGGGATCATCGTTCCGTTTATCGGCATCAAGCTTATCGACCTTGCGGTTGGCGCGGCTGGCTTGGCTTAAAGCCAACCAACTGATTTAAGGAAAACCAAAATGATCAAGCATTTGCGCCCGGCAATCACGTTGACTGTTCTGATGACGGTGCTGACCGGACTTGCCTATCCGCTCGCGATGACGGGCCTCGCTGGCCGCCTGTTCCCCTATCAAGCCAACGGCAGTCTGATCGAACAGGCCGGAAAAATCATTGGATCGGAACTGATTGGGCAGAATTTCACGAGCGACGGCTATTTTCATGGGCGGCCCTCCGCCACGACGGAAACCGATCCAAACGATTCGACCAAGACCCTGCCGGCGCCCTACAACGCGAGCAATTCGGGGGGGTCGAATTACGGTCCGACGTCGAAGGCTCTCGTCGACCGGGTGAAAGATGATTCCGGTCCGCTGGGGGCGACCAATCCCGCCGCCAAAATTCCGGTCGATCTTATCACCACGTCGGCAAGCGGCCTCGATCCCGACATTACGCCTGCCGCCGCTCTGTTCCAGATTCCATGGGTTGCCGCGGCGAGCGGCGTGCCGGAGGCCCAACTCCGCCGCCTCGTCGAAGACAATACGACTGGGCGTCTTCTCGGCGTACTCGGCGAACCCCACGTTAATGTGCTAAAACTCAACCTCGCGCTCGACAAGCTCGTCAAGAAGAACTGACGCGCGTGCCAGGGTGCGGCGGCCGGGAATGAGCACAACGGGGCATGGAGAAACGCGATAACGCCGAACGGCGCCCTTCGCCCGACGCTCTCTTGCGGGAAGCGCAGCAAGTCGAACAGGGCCGCCTGAAAATCTTCCTCGGCGCCGCGCCGGGCGTCGGCAAGACCTATGAAATGCTGACCACGGCCCGGGCCAAAAAGGCCGAAGGCACGGACGTCGTCGTCGGCATCGCAGAAACGCATGGCCGCAAGGAGACGGAGGCGCTTTTGCAGGGGCTCGAAATCGTCCCGCGCCGGATGATATACTACAGGGATCAGGCGCTCAGCGAAATGGACCTCGACGCAATTCTCGCTAGGCGGCCGAGCCTCGTTCTGGTCGATGAGCTTGCGCATACGAATGCGCCGGAAAGCAGGCATCCCAAGCGCTACATGGATGTCGAGGAGTTGCTCGCCGCCGGGATCGACGTCTATACGACGCTCAACATCCAGCATGTCGAAAGCCTCAACGACATCGTCGCAGGAATCACCAATATCAGAGTCCGCGAGACGGTGCCCGATTCGATCGTTGATCGGGCCGACGACATTGAATTGGTCGACCTTACTCCCGAGGATCTGATCGCACGTCTGAACGAGGGCAAGGTCTACGTGCCGGATCAGGCGGAGCGTGCCACCAAGCATTTTTTTTCGCCCGGAAATCTTACGGCCCTGCGGGAACTCGCGCTGCGTCGGACGGCGCAGAGGGTCGACGCACAGATGGTCGATTATATGCGCGCCCATCGCATCGAAGGGTCATGGCCCGCGAGCGACCGCGTGCTTGTTTTGGTTGATTCCGCGCAAGGCGGCAACACCGTCGTGCGCCACGCCAAACGGATGGCCGATCGCCTGCGTGCGCAATGGACGGCGATCCATGTCGAAACGCCCGCCGCCGCCCGCGCGAGCGAGGCCGAACGCGACAAGATCGCGCAAACATTGCGCCTGGCGCAACGGCTTGGGGCGACGGCGATTTCCATTCCCGGGCAGGATGAAGCGTTGACTGTCACCGAATATGCACAATCCAATTATTTCGCTCATATCATCGCCGCCAAATCCGAGCGTCCTCGCTGGCGAGATTTCGTCAGTGAATCGCTTACGCAAAAGCTGATCCGTGCCGCGGGCGACGTGAGCGTTCACATCGTCGCGCACACGAAAGACAGGGCAGGCGGCCCCACTCGCCTCGAAAGCAAAGCGCGAAAGCCGCGCCGGATGGAGGTCAAGGCGTATATTGCGAGCCTTGCCTATATCGCCGCCGCCACCCTTGTCGCGTTTCTGCTGCGGCAAACACTCGGCGTTTCGAACGTCGCGCAAGTTTTCCTGATCGCCGTCCTGGTGAGCGCCGCCGCCTATGGGCTTTGGGCCTCGCTATTCGCCTGTCTTGTCAGTGTTCTTTCCTATAATTTTTTCTTTCTTCCACCCCTCTATACATTCACCATCGCCGATCCGGAAAATGTCGTCGCCTTGTTCATTTACACGGTCGTGGCGCTCATTACGAGCAATGTCGCCGCGCGGGTCCGCGCCCAGGCGGTCACGGCGCGGCAGCGGGCGCGGATCACCGAGGAACTCTATCTTTTCAGCCGCAAGCTCGCGGGCACCGCGACGCTCGACGATTTGCTCTGGGCTACCGCGCATCAAATCGCCTTGATGCTGAAAGTGCGGGTCGTCCTGCTTCTCCCCGAAGGCGGCAGTCTTGCGGTCAAAGCCGGATTTCCGCCGGAAGACATCCTCGACGAAGCGGATCTTGCAGCGGCACGATGGTGTTTTGAAAAAAACCAAGCGACCGGGCGCGGCGCCGATACATTGCCCGGCGCGAAACGCCGCTTCATGCCCTTGCGCACCGGGCGTGGCGCGGTAGGTGTCGCCGGAATCGATAGCGACAAGCCGGGGCTTCTGCTGACGCCCGAAGAATCCCGCCTCCTTGACGCCCTGTCGGACCAGGCGGCGCTCGCGATCGATCGCGTCAACCTAGCGGCCGAAATCGACCGTGCCCGTCTCGCCGCAGAGACTGATCGCCTGCGCTCGGCATTGCTTACCTCGATTTCGCATGATTTGCGCACGCCGCTCGCCTCGATTCTCGGCTCCGCGACGAGTCTGATAAGCCATGGATGCGAGTTAGATAAAACCGTTCAAGCA
>JBOHJU010000032.1:0-14958 GCA_050728755.1 Methylocella sp. | reverse complement strand
GAATAGGCGAGCGCCGCCGCGGAAGGTTCGATCGTCGCGGACCACAACCGCAGGCCGACGGGAAATAGTTCTTCGTTCGCGAAATCGCGCAGCGAGTCGAGGAATTCCTCGGTCTCGAGTTTACCTCGCAGGATTTGTCCGGCGCGTTGCCTGAACGCATTTTCATCGAGGGGAGCTTTGAGGACTTCCGGATCGATCGCGGCGTCGAGCAGATGCGGACGGCTTATGACGGTGCGCGCTAGTTTTGGCGCGCCGCCAAGAATCTCGCCGAACAATTGGCAGACCGGCGGATTGGATTTCAGCACCGAAAAAAGCTCGGCTGCCGCGGCCATGCCGGTCAGCGCGGAATCGAAACCGGCAAGCGCGGCATCGGGATCGCCTGAGTGCGCGAACGCCTGTAAAAGCAACGGCACCAATTCGGTAAGGACTTCCCGCGCGCGCGCACTGCGCACGGCGGGACGGCGGCCGAAATGCCAGCCCCGAATCGTCTCGGCGGCGACGGACGCTTTCTTAAAGCCCAACCGCATTAAAGTTTCGAGAGTTTCCGGATCGTCGCCGGCACCCGTGAAAACAAGACTGCCGGCCGCCGCATCGAGCCGCGGCGAATGTTCGAACAACCGCCCATAATGATACGAGACGAGCCGCAGGTGATGCGTGACGGCGCCGCAAAAGCGGCTTTTCCGCCCGTAGCCGCAAAACCTGGCGAAGCGGCCAAGGATTTCCGGGTCTTGCGGCAAACGCTGGGTTTGCTCGTCGGCGACCATCTGTAACCGGTGTTCGATTCCGCGCAGAAAGAGATAGGACGCACGCAGGTCCGCGACCGCCTCGCGGGTCAGCCAGCCTTCCTTGCCGAGTTCATCCAGCATGTCGAGGGTGCGCGCACCGCGCAGGCGAGGCCTTTTACCGCCGAAGATCAATTGCTGGGTCTGCACGAAAAATTCGATTTCGCGAATGCCGCCGCGTCCCAGTTTCACGTCGTGACCGGCGACCGCGATCTCGGCATGTCCCCGGACCGCGTGGATCTGGCGCTTCATCGCGGCAATGTCCGCGATCGCGGCATAATCGAAATACTTTCGCCAAATGAAAGGCATGAGATTGGCGAGAAAAGTCTCGCCGAGCGGCGTGTCGCCAGCGGCCGGCCGCGCCTTGATCAAAGCCGCGCGCTCCCAGTTCTGGCCAAGGCTTTCGTAATAGGAATAGGCGGCGGGCAGCGCGATCGCCACTGCCGTCGAACCGGGATCGGGACGCAACCGCAAATCGACGCGCAGGACATAACCATCCCCAGTCCGCTCCTGCAGCAGCCGGACAAGTCCCTTCGTGATGCCCGTAAAGAGCGTCGCGGGCTCCACCGCCCGAGCGATCGAGGCACAATTGGGATCGAAGAAGACTACGATATCGACATCGCTCGAATAATTGAGTTCGCGCGCGCCGAGCTTGCCGAGCGCCAGGATGACGAGACCGCATCCCGGTTCGGGGTTCGCGCCATCGGAAAGCCGCAGCCGGCCCGCGCGAGCGGCATCGCGCAGCAAAAAACGCAATGCCGCCGAGATGAAGGCATCGGCGGCGCGGGATAGCGCCCCGGTCGCCGCGATCACGTCGAAAACGCCGCCTAGATCGGCGAGCGCGACGAGAAGGGCGGTCTCCTGCTTCGCAAGCCGCAACGCCCGCATAATCGCGGCCTCGCTAGAGGCCTCGCCGCAGGCTTCCTCGAGTGCGGCAAGGCGCGACTCAAGGCAGGCCGCGGGGGACGTCTCGAGACATCGCTTGAGCCGGGAGGTGTTGGCCGTCGCGAGCTGCCAGAGAAATGGCGAATGATCGGCAAGCGCCAGAAGCAGGGCGCGCACGCCGGGCTCGCCGGCGAGGCCTTGCAATTCCGCGCCGCCGGGCATTGCCAGAAAGTCGGCGAGGCACGATCTGGCGCGGCGGGCATCGCAAAGTTGCGGGGCGGTGCGCAGGCGCCGCCAAAGCGGAACTCCCGCGTTGTCGTCTGGAGGAACATCGCTCATGCCGCCTTTTCCGGTTGCGGCAGGGCTAGCGGCGCCCTCGGTTCGCGCCGGACAGGCGCCGCCGGAAGACGAATCACGACACGAAGGCCTGGCTCATTATCCTCGATCCGCAGGCTTCCATTGTGGAGACGCGCGACCGCCGCGGCGAGCGAAAGTCCGAGGCCAGAACCAGGTCGCGCGCGCGCGCTTTCTAGCCGGACGAACCGGTCGAGCACGCGCAGGCGATCATTTTCGGCGATGCCCGGACCGCGATCCGCGACGGCGAATTCGACATTGCCGCCACGCCGCCGCGCCGAAAGTTCGACGGTGCATTTGGGAGCTTGCGCCTGCGTTCGGTCCGGGCCGGGCCCCGCCGCCTCCGGGCACCCGTATTTCAACGCATTATCGACGAGATTGGCGACGGCCTGAGCGGCAAGCTCCCGGCTTCCATGCAGATAAAGCCCCGGCTCGGCAGAAATTGCAAGCATGATGCCGCGTTCCTCCGCCACCGGCTCGTAGAGTTCGCCGACGTCTCGGGCTACGGACGAGGCATCGAAATCGATCATGCCTTCGCGCCCGGCGCCGGCTTGCGCGCGGGCGATGCTCAGCAGCGCGTCGAAGATTTGGATCAGGCGGTCGGATTCGTCGAGCGCTTTTTCGAGCGCGCCGCGATAATCCTTTGGACTGTTGGCGCTGCGCAATGCTTGCTCCACGCCGCCCCGCAGGCGGGTCAAGGGGGTCTTGAGATCGTGCGCAATGTTGTCGGAAACTTCTTTTAATCCCGCCATCAATACAGCGATTCGCTCCAGCATGGCGTTGAAATTTTGCACGAGCCGGTCAAGTTCGTCGCCGGTCCCGGTCAACCGCAACCGGCCGGAGAGATCGCCGGCGACGATTGCCCGGGCATTGGCGTTGATGGCGTCGACTCGATTGAGAACGCGCCGTGCAACCCAGAGCCCGCCGAGCGTTCCGATCACCACCAGCCAAAGCAGGGAAGTGAGCAGTGCTTGGCCGAGAATATGGCGCAAGCCTTCGCCTTCGGCGAGGTCGTGCCCGACGAGCAGGTGGAAACCACCCGCCAAGACAAAGTTGCGGGCAAGCGCGCGGTGTTTTCCGGCCGTATCGCCCAGAGGCTGGTACGCCGTCTCGACGAGGCCGGGACGGGTCAGAATATCTGGCGGCAGGCGCACGATATTACCGGCGATCGGTTCTCCCGCCGCGGTTGTGACCAAGTAAAGCCGCGCGCCAGGCCGGCGGGTCCGCCTTTGGATGATGTTGACAAGGCGGCGTATGCCACCTTGCTCATATTGCTCGGAAAGCCCGGTAATATCGGTGTCAATGGTCTGCGCGATCTGCGCGTCGATCAGGTGCTCCATGTTCCAGCCGACAGCGCCGAGGACAAGCCCGGCGCCGATCGCGGAAATCGCCAAATAGGCGAGCGATATCTTAAACACCGTGGTGCGAAAGAGCTTACCTAGAGCCATCGCGTACCATATATCCGGCCCCGCGTATCGTCTGGAGGAGCGGAGGGTCGAAGCCTTTGTCGATCTTGGCGCGTAGCCGCGAAATATGAACGTCAATCACATTGGTTTGCGGATCGAAATGATAGTCCCATACGTTTTCAAGCAGCATCGTCCGCGTGACCACTTGGCCCGCATGCTTCATCAAATATTCGAGCAAGCGGAATTCCCGCGGCTGGAGCGGAATTTCCTTGCCGTCGCGGGTTAGCTTGTGGGCCAGACGGTCAAGTTCCAGGCCGCTCACCCGATAGACAGTCTCCTCGCCCAGGCCCGGCCGGTTTCGCCGGGCGAGCACCTCGGCCCGCGCCAGAAGCTCTGAAAAAGCATAAGGCTTGGCGAGATAATCATCGCCGCCTGCGCGCAGCCCCTTGACGCGATCGTCAACCTGACCAAGCGCGGACAAGATAAGCACAGGCGTCAGAATTTTCTGCGTGCGTAGGTTACCGATGAGCGAGAGGCCGTCGAGTTTCGGCAGCATGCGATCGACAATCAAAACATCGTATGTTTCATCGCGGGCACGGGCGTAGCCGTCCAGGCCGTCGCGGGCATAATCGGCGACATGACCGGCCTCGCCAAATGCCTTGACCATGTAATTGGCGGCTTCGGAATCGTCTTCGACGATGAGGATGCGCATAACCGACATATAGCTCATCCCTATGCAAAGCAGCAGGCCGGAAGTTGCCTTCCGGCCTGTCGCCTCCTGGAGCCGGCGCCGCAACGGGGGGGCGCGGCACCGGCTCACCAAGCCTTGGGGACGTCAGGCTCAGGAAGCCGGTTTGACCGTGATTGCGACGAAATGAGTGCCTTCGGCTCCCTTGACCCGCAAAAGGACGGCCTTGCGATTGTCCTTTTTGGCCTCGGCGAGCACCGCGCTGATGTCCGCCGGCTGGTTGACCGCATGGCCGCCCGCCTCAAGAATGACGTCGCCGATCTGCAAGCCCTTCTGTGCGGCCACGCCATCGGGATCGATGTCGGATACGACCACGCCGTGGCTTCCCGCTCCTTCGACGCTGGAGGCAGGGGCGAGCGTGAGGCCGAGGCCGCCAAACGCATTATTGTCCTGACTCATGCCCGGATGTGCACGCGCTTCCTTTTCCTCCGGCAGAGAGCCGAGCTTGACCGAGACGGTTTTCTCCGAACCATCGTGCCAATAGATCAAATCGGTCTTTTTCCCAGGGCCGAGGGCCGCCACCTTGCGGGCGAGGTCGCGCGGACCATCGATCCGCTCGCCATTGATGCCGAGAATTACATCGCCCGCCTTAATTCCGGCGGAGCTTGCCGGAGAATCCGGCTGCGCTTCAGCAACGAGTGCCCCTTTGTTGGACTTCAGGCCGAGACTATCGGCGACGTCTTGGGTGACTGGCTGAATCTGGACGCCAATCCAGCCCCGCGCCACCACGCCTTTCTCTTTCAGGGCTGCAACAACGCTTTGCACGGTATCGGCTGGAATGGCAAAACCAATGCCGACGCTTCCGCCCGAAGGCGAGAAGATCGCGGTGTTAACACCGACCACTTGGCCCTGGGTATTAAACGTCGGACCGCCCGAATTGCCCCGGTTGACCGGCGCATCGATTTGCAAGAAGTCATCGTATGGCCCCGCGCCAATGTCGCGCCCGCGTGCCGAGATGATGCCCGCCGTGACGGTTCCCCCCAAGCCGAACGGATTGCCGACCGCGATCACCCAGTCGCCCACCCGTGGCGTGGCTTTCGCGAAGTCGACATGCTGATAGGGGCCGCCCTCTTTGATCTTCAAGAGCGCAAGATCGGTTCTTTTGTCGGTTCCGATGATAGTTGCCGGAACGGTTTTGCCATTGTCGAGAGTCACGCTGACCTCGCTTGCGTTCTCGACGACATGGTTGTTCGTCACCACATATCCGTCCGCCGAAATAATGAATCCCGAGCCTTGCGCTTGCGTGACGTGCGGCTTGAGGTGATGGCCGCCTTCCTCGCCGAAATGTTTGAAGAAGCGCTCGAGCGGATCGCCCGGCATGATATGCGGTATTTCGAACTCGTCGCTAACGTCGGCCGTCTCGGTGGTCTTCACCTTGACGGACACGACCGCGCCGCGCACGTGGTCGACCACGTCGGCGAAAGAGACCGGAGAAACAACCGGAGACGTTTGACTCTGAAGCGCGGCGGCACGCGCCGGACCAAAACCGCGATCGTTCATGCCGACTAAGGCCAGGGCGGCGACTGTCCCAAGCAGTGCGGCGCGGATCTTGTGGCGCCGGCGCGCGATCAGAGGCGGCGAACGCAGAATATCGAGCCGGGGAGAGCGGACATTAGGCATTGAATACTCCATTGCAAAATCAAGGACGGCGCACCGTCTGCGGCCATCAAGATGGGGACGCCAAGCTTACACCGCCATTTCGGCCACATGAAAATTTTGTAAGGCTGGCGCATGCGCGCCGGGCGATCGGCAAAATGAAAATGGCGAAAACCCGCTTGCAAGCGCGGGATTTGGACCGGTCATGGAACGCACGCCGGCGCCAATCGCTTCGCCGGAGCCATGCCTTGAGCTGTTCTTAATCGAACAATATATCGAACAATAGGATGCATGGAAATGTAACGCGGCTCCGTACCACAGTTCAAAACGACTCGTCCAGTCAAAGACAATATATAATACAAGTTGAAAGCTCAACCTTGCCACCCACGGAATCACAAAAAATCAACGTGTTAACCTTCGCACAACCCGCACTCCAGGCCCTGCGATCGCGGCGAAGCGATTTGGCGGCCCGCGTGAATCTCGTTAAAGCCTAGGCTTGGATTTCGAGGTCGGAAAGGGCAACGCTGCAACAGGCATAGGCAAGCCCGTTTTCTTTGCATTTTGCGGCGAGCTCGAACTCCGCTTTCTCGCGGACCTTGCCCGCGAATTTGACTTCGCATGCGCCGCAGTCGCCGGTCCGGCAGGCGTAATCGATCTCGATTCCCCAAGCTTCCGCCAATTCGAGAAGGGTTACGGTCTCATCGGTGTCGACTGTCAAACCTGTCTTGCTGAAGCAGATTTTGTGGCGTGGCTCGGACAGAATAAGTGACTTCGCCCCGCCCGTGACGCCGCGCGCGACCCGTCCCCTGCCGAAGCTTTCGCTGTGCAGTTTGGCGAGATCGAAGCCAAGCTCCCGCAAAGCATCCTTCGCCTCCGCCATGAAGGGCTCCGGGCCGCACAGGAAGACATGCCGCTGATCGAGATCCGGCGCCAGCATGCGGACAATCGATTTGTTGATCCGTCCGGCGAAACCAGTCCAGGATTCGGTTCCGCGCCAGCCGGAGGTAAGGGTGACCGCAACCTGAAACCGGTTATGCCGCGCCGATATGAGCTCCAGCTCCTTGCGAAAGATGATGTCCGAGGGCGATTTGAACGAGGCGAGCAGCTTAACATCGACATCCGAAGTCGTATCCACGATCCAGCGGCTCATCGCCATCAACGGGGTGATCCCGCTACCGGCGCCGATGAACAGCATTTTCGCGGCCGGATAATTGAAGCAGCTAAACTTTCCTGCCGGGCCCTTGATGGTCAGCCGCTGTCCCAGCTTCACTTGATCGCAGAGCCAGTTCGAAACGATGCCACCCGGGACGCGCTTGACGGTTATTTCCAAGACATGCGGACGGGAAGGGCTCGACGACATGCTGTAGGAGCGCTCGACATCCGCGCCGCCGATATTCAGGATGAAGGTCAAGAACTGGCCGGGCCGATATGAGAACAGCACCGGTTTCTCGCCGACCAGCCGGAAGGTTTTGACATCGTGGGTTTCCTCGACGATGTCCGCGACCTTCACCGTCGTGACCCCTTCCGACCAGATCCCGATCTTCTCGCGATCCTCGACGAGGTTGGTCAGCAGCGGACTTGCGGGAGGGGGAGGCGGGTTATAGAAATAGGAAGGAATTTCCGCCAGTTCCTCCATATCGAGGGCTTCTTCCTCCGCCGTCAGAGGAGCGCTGGCGAGGCAAAAGCGCAGCCGGTATCCGGGTATGTCGACCAGCGAACCATCCCGCAACAGGACGGGCTGCCCCACCTTGATCTTCTTTCAATTGAGGAGCGTTCCATACTCCTCGTCGATCGCCTCGACATAAAGTCGGTCGTCCTGCTTGCGAAGGACGATGTGAAACAGGCCAAGCTTGTAGGCTTCAAGCTGGATATTGGCCTCGGGATGCCGCCCGATCACGGTTTCCTGGCTCAACTGCTCGATCGCGACCTCGTGGACTTCAACGCCGTTTTTTAAGATGATCATCTTGTCGGAAGGATTGGCGTAGAACCCCTTGCCCTGAAACAAGCGCGTCAGCCTGAAATCCCCGCCCTCGCCGAGCTTCTCCGGCCGGGGCAAGGCTTTGTCGAAATTGTCCGCGACGACGATTGTCTGCGGATTTGCCGAAAACACCTGCCCCCAGAAGGCTTGCTCCGCCGTCTTGTCAATGGTCTCTTTGGTCATCCCCGGCTCCTGATCTCAAGTGTGCGTAACGTCGGTCCGGATGTCCTTCATCGCCGCGCCGGCGAGATAGGCGCGCCGCTGCAGCGCATGCACCTCATTTCGCGGACCGCAGAGATAGACTTTGACGCCCGACAGGTCCGGCAGAATGCGTTCTACATTCGTCTCTATGGCGCCGCTCGCGCAAGCCTCGTCCGGGGTCCCTGTCCGGACGCAGGGAACATAATGAAAACGTTCGAAACGAATGGCCACCTCGCGTAATTCTTCAACGAAATAAAGATGCTCCTTGTCCTCGACGCCGTGGAACAAATAGATCGTTCCGGCATGGTCATTCTCGAAGGCGTCCTGCATGACGCCGATGAGAGCGCCGAGCCCCCTGTCCCAGCCCGCCAGAAGCAGAGTCTGCCTTGGGTCGCCGATTTCATAAAAAAGCTCTCCCGTCGCGCCGCAGGCCGAGAGGACGTCGCCGATGCGGAGGCTGGTGTGGACCCATTCCGAAAAGACGCCGCCCGCGATCCGCGGGACTTGAATGTCCACCTTTCCCGCCAATCTCCCCATTGAAGGCGAGGAGATTGGAAACCGGTTCCCCATGTTCTGGTCGTTGAACAGCGTCAGGAACTGACCGCCGCGATAGTGCAGAGGCGGCTCGCACTGCAGGGCAATCTCAGAGACGAAGGAATTCAGCCTGGTGATCCCGGTGACCTGAGCCCGCGCCTGGATCGCAACCGTCTCCGAGGCGATGGCGATCTGCATGTCTCGCTCGGGGTGACAGCCGCAGGCGAGAAAGAAATGCTGGGTCCTCAGGTTGTCGCTGATATTTGTTTGCGACGCTTTGGGCGGCGCGCCGCCGAGAGAGCGCATCATGCAGGTCAGGCAGACTTGGTGCCGGCACACATTTGGCACCGCCACTTTCTGCCGCAGCAGCGCGTCCAGGACGGTTTCCCCTGGCCTGCAATCATAGATGCGGCCGTCCAACAGCAGTTTTCTGGTTTCCGCGGAAATCGACATTCGGCCCTCCCGCGTCCGCACCGGTTCCGTGCGGGCATGATCTTCTAGCGGTTCAGAATGTCGGCTCGCGCGCTTTCGATGACCAGCATCATCTCGTCGATTTCCTTGGCGGCGACCTCCAGCTCCACCAAGGTTTCCTTGAGGATGGCGGCGACCCGGCCGAAATGCTCATCGTTCAGCCCCATGTCCCGCACGAGCCGGCCATGGGCCCTGCGCAGATCGAGGCCCGTGTATTGGTACGGGCCGCCAAAGGCCATGGCGAGAAACGATTTCTGTTTGAGCCGCAGCCCTGCCATGTCGACACCGTCGAAGAACCGGCTGACAAGATCGTCCTCCAGCACTTTGCGGTAAAAGACGTCGACAGCGACCTCCATGGCCTTGTCGCCGCCGACGCGGTCATAGAGCGGGATATCTTGAAGCTGGAAATAGTCGCCCTTCTTGGCCGCGACGCTGTCCGTTCCCCAATCGATCTTGCGGTCCAGCTTTTGCAGCAGCGGCACATGTTTGGAGCATTGGATGTAGGCTTCCTCCACCTCCACCATGACCCAGCGCTCCGGCCGTCTTTTCCCGTCTTTCGCCAATTCGTCCAAGATGTCTTGCGGTATTTTGTCCCGATAGCCGGACAATTCCTCGTTATCGATGATTCGCGTCTTGCCGTTGACGTGCAACCCGACGCAATCGCGAAAAAAATCCAGAATGAGCATGGCGATATGAGGGTTTTCGGAGAGGTTCCCGAGATTGGCGAAGACCCCGTTGCCGCGGTATTCTGGGTAAGCGAGATATTTTTCGCTCAACTCGCGGATGAAACCGGGTTCGCCGAACTTCGAGGTGCAATCGCACTCGCCGTGGCGGTCGGCCGTCGCCACGAACAAGAACTTCTGCCGGGAGATGAAATCGCGCATCAGCGGGGACAGAAAGCTCAGGACCTGCCGGGTGTAAAAGCCAACGGCCCGCTCTTTCGCGCCGTATTTCACTTGCAGCGCGTGCTCTCCGTCGGAGCCGGGCAGGAAGGTCGGCTTTTTCAGCCGCGCCGGTTCAGCCGGATCTTGATGCGGCCGCCGGTCCTCGACACGATGGCGGGAAGCATTTTCCGTTGCGTCTGAGGTTCTTGGAGACGCGTCTTGGCTTTCCTTCGCCGCCTCTGAAAGCGAAGCTCTTGCGCGTCGAGGGTCCCTGAGGCGGCGCCGAACCCGCTTCGGGCGGCATTGCGCGTTCTTCCGCGCCGCCTTCTATCCCGGGTTCTCCGTTGGCCGAGGCAAGCGTTTCCTGACGCGCAGGGAGATCCGTTGCAGGCAAACCGAGACCTTGCCGAAATTTCTGAAATATATCTTTCATGAGAGCTCCTCCCTCTTAGCATGCTCTCGTTGTCGCAAGGCGGGAAGTTTGCCACGAATGCGGGCTGAGCCTCCGCCAGAGTTGACAATGTACGGCCATATTTTCGATTAGACATACGCCGGTTGGAATTGTTTGCAACGTTAGCTCGCCTCCGCCCCTTGTCGGCTAGCTAGCGTCCCTGTTGCTACATGGAAACCTAAAACCGACATTCCCCAGACAGCCGCCGATCCCGCCCCATGGATTGAGCCCGGATGATGCGCCCAGGGACGCTTTCGAACAGGCGGCCGCGAAGAAGCTGCTTGCGAGCCAGACGCCGGACGAAGAGGTTGTCGAGAACATTTGAGCCGCATTGTCCTGCCGATCGCGGACAAAGGGTTTGACGGCCTGCGAGAACGCCACTAAAGCCTTGTGCATGTTTTCGTGGGGTGAAAACCTTCGCGTGACCACCCCCGATCAGGGGTTGAATGCGGCGCTCTCCTTGGGCTAGCCGGGGCCGTGCGTCTAGTAATTTTGTAAAGAGAAGGCCAAGTCAGCCCTTTTGAGGTCATGTTGCCGGGCGCCAGGGCTACGCCAGCCCGTGCCGCCGCCGGAGCTAGGAGATCGTTTCATGCCGTATTCGCGCTTCTTCGACGATGCGATTTCAAAGTTGAAGGCGGAACGCCGCTACCGGGTCTTCGCCGACCTCGAGCGGGACGCAAAGGCGTTTCCGCGCGCCCTGCGGCACGGGCCGGAACGCATCGAAGAAGTCGTGATTTGGTGTTCCAACGACTATCTCTGCATGGGCCGGCATCCTCGGGTGATCGAGGCGATGACGGCCGCCGCGGTCCGGCATGGGGCCGGTGCTGGCGGCACGCGCAATATCGCGGGCACCAACCATCCCCTCGTCGCGCTCGAAGCCGAATTGGCCGGCCTGCACGGCAAGGAGGCGGCGCTCGTCTTCACCTCGGGCTGGATTTCCAATCTGGCGGCGATTTCGACGATGGGCGATCTTTTGCCCGATTGCCTGATCCTTTCGGATGAGTTCAACCATAATTCGATGATCGAGGGCATCCGCCGCTCTAAGGCGCAACGGCAAATTTTCCGCCATAACGATCTCGCCCATCTCGAAGAGCTTTTGCGCGCCGCTGGACATGACCGCGCCAAATTGATCGTCTTCGAAAGTCTTTATTCGATGCATGGCGACTTTGCTCCGATCGCCGAGATCGCTGGTCTTGCCCGCCGTTACAACGCCATGACCTATATCGACGAAGTGCATGCGGTCGGCCTCTACGGCCCGCATGGCGGAGGGGTCGCTGAACGCGACGGCGTCATGGACCAGATCGACGTCATCGAAGGAACCCTTGCCAAGGGATTCGGAACCCTTGGCGGCTATGTCGCGGCCAAGGCGTCAATCGTCGATGCCGTGCGCTCGCACGCGCCCGCCTTTATTTTCACCACGGCTCTGCCCCCGGCGCTCGCCGCCGCCGCAACGGCCGCCATACGCTTCTTGAAACAAGAACAAGGCGATGAACTGCGCGCGGAACATCAACGCCAGGCGATGCTTACCAAACATGCTCTGAGCGCGGCCGGTCTGCCGGTAATGCAAAACCCGTCCCATATCGTGCCAGTGCTCGTCGGCGATCCCGAACTCTGCAAGCGCGCGACCGACATGCTGCTCGATCGCCACGCGGTCTATATCCAGCCGATCAATTATCCGACGGTTGCCAGAGGCGGCGAGAGATTGCGCATCACGCCAACTCCCCTGCACACGGATGCGCATATCGCGCACCTTGTGGAAAGCATGGCCGATGTCTGGCGAACGCTCGGGCTGCCCTTCGTCGAGCCTGCCAAAATCCTCGAATTCAAGCGGGAGAGCGACGCGCGCTGCACATTCCCGGAGTTCAAGCGCGCCGCCGAATGAGCCACGTTTGGGCTTAGAATCCGTCCGAGAAATTGATTATGCATTACAAAGCTTTCAGAGCGTGAGAGACGCAAGAATGCGAAGGCATTGCGGGTGAGACTTTCAAAATCCTTGGCCAATCGGCGGCATCGGTTGAACCAGGCAAAGGTACGCTCGACAACCCGGCGTCGCGGGAGAACCTCGAAGCCTTTTGCCTGATCCGGGCGTTTGACGATTTCGATCGTGATGTGCGGGAGCGTTTTGGCCAAAGCCTTTCGGAGAGCCTGCCCTTGGTTGCTCTTGCTACTTCCGGAGCTAGTGCACAGGCGCTGAAATAGGATTCCCAATCTTCCGGTTGCCGTTTTCTTGCGGCGCTGTGTGCGTCTGGGCATCCGGCGCCTTTTTCCGGATGGGCGCCGGGTCCACCGCTGTCACAGAAACCTGCATACGCAAGGACTCTGCAGCCTCGTTCAGTCAAGTCAGAATACCATATTGAGAGGCACCTCGAACAACGGGATAAGCCGCCGCGACCGTGGATTTCCATCTCTTTCGGTTGACCGGCAAGGCAATCGCGGCGCACCTGAGCCATGGCCCAGAATACGGATGCTGACAAGTGCCGGAACTGCCTGAGGTCGAAACCGTCCGCCGCGGGTTAGAGCCCGCGATGGCCGGGGCGCGGCTAGATGCGGTCGAGCAGCGGCGGCCGGATCTGCGGTTTCCGTTTCCGGAGCGGTTCGCCGAGCGGCTCACTGGCCGGCGGGTCGAGGCGCTCCGGCGGCGGGCAAAATATCTCATCGCCGATCTCGACGGCGTGGACGTCCTCGTCATGCATCTTGGCATGTCAGGATCCTTCCGCATTGAACAAGGCCGCGGGGCAATCCCCGATGCGGGCGCGAAAAATTCCCGGCACGATCATGTCACGTTCGACCTCTCGACCGGCGCGCGTGTCGTTTACAATGATCCGCGCCGCTTCGGCTTCATGCAGTTGATCCCGCGTCCGGAATTTTCCGCGCATCCGCTGTTCAGGAACATCGGAATCGAGCCGCTCGGCGACGAGCTCGACGGCGCGGCGCTGGCTAGCCTTTTTGCGGGGAGGATGACGTCGTTGAAAGCCGCGCTCCTCGATCAGACCTTGATAGCCGGCCTTGGCAATATTTACGTCTGCGAAGCTTTACATCGCGCCGGCCTGTCGCCGCGCCGCGCCGCCGGAAGCATCGCGCGCAAGGTTGGCGCGCCAAGCGCGCGGGCAACGCGCCTCGCCCTCGTCATTCGCGAGGTTCTCGAGGAAGCGGTGGCGGCGGGCGGGTCCTCGCTGCGCGATCACCGGAAGACCGATGGCGCGCTGGGCTATTTCCAGCATAGTTTTCGTGTCTATGGCCGGGACCGTGAGCCCTGCGCGCGATGCGGCGGCGAGGTGCGGCGGATCACCCAGTCGGGCCGCGCCACGTTTTATTGCGGCGGCTGCCAGAGGTAACGCCTAGCCTCAGAGGTGCGCGACATTGGCCGCCATGGCCCCTGGGTACGCAAGCACTACGACTTTCGTGCCGACCGGCGTTTTCTCATAGAGATCCATCGCGTCCTGGTTGATCATCCGAATGCAGCCAGAGGAAAAGCTCTGCCCAACGGTCCACGGCTCATTCGTGCCATGGATGCGATAATATGTATCCTTGTTGCCTTGCCAAAGATACATGGCGCGGGCGCCGAGCGGGTTGGCGGGGCCGCCATGCATCCCGATCCCGCTCTGCAAGTGAACCATTGCACTCATGAGATCGGGCCTACGCTCGAGCATCTCCTCAGGCGGATACCAGTCCGGCCATTCCTGCTTGCTCTTGATCGTCGCCTCCCCGGCCCAGCCGAAACCTTCACGACCGACGCCAACACCATAGCGGGTGGCCCGGCCGCCGCCTTCCACATGGTAGAGATGGTGATTGGCCGGATCGACCACGATCGTGCCGGGCGCTTCGTTGCTCGCATAAGTTATGTTCTTGCGCAGATAGGCCGGATCGATCTGCGAAAATTTGACGGCAGGGACGGTGAAGGGGCCGTCCTTTATCTCCGCATAGATCGAGCTGTATTGCGGCTCAACGGCATCCGCCATGGCAGGGTTCGCAGGCGAAGGCGCCGGCGAGGCCGGAATCGCCGCGGCGTTTATGACGGGATTGGGGTTCGTGTTAGCGCATCCGGCGAGGCAGGTTGCGGCAGAAGCAGAAGCTCCAGCGATGATCGAGCGGCGAGTTAGAAAGGACATTTTTGGACCGAATCACAAGCGAGATAAAAGGACTCGGACTTTGTAATGGAAAAACCTTCGCCGCGATATGGCAGAGATGTCACGGCCACAAGTTTTTTGCGGGTCTAGAGCATGCCGAGAGAAAACCGGCAAGGGCGGGCCGCCCGCCCGGCGAATAAAAAATCTCGCAGGCTCCCTTGCATGAACTATATTACGATATATCTAACTTAGATATATCTTGAACCGTTCAGCCGACGATTGCCAGGAGTTTTCTATGCGTTTCCAACCTTATTCCCGTGCCTGCCCGCAAAACGATAGTGATTCCGGTCGCGGCCGCTCGCATCGCCATTTTGGTCTGTTCGGCGCTCGCCGCCGTTTCTTCGGCCAGGGCGACGTCCGCCTGATCATCCTCAAATTGATCGGCGAAAAGCCATCGCACGGCTATGAAATCATCAAGGCGATCGAGGATCGCCTTGGCGGCGCTTACTCGCCAAGCCCCGGAATCGTCTATCCAGCCTTGACGCTGCTGGAGGAGCAAGGGCTGATCCGCGTCGAGGCGACCGACGGGCCGCGCAAGCTC
>JBOHJU010000031.1:0-15122 GCA_050728755.1 Methylocella sp. | reverse complement strand
CCGTTGGATGGTCCTCGATGTTCATGGCGCTACCCTTGCGATTGCCAGCTCGGCATCGATTTTAGCCATTATCGGCGATCGCCGAACGCGGGCTCGGATGGCGGCGATCTCTTCGTTCCCACTCCGCCGAGCAGGTGGCACTCTCGATTGGCCAGTTACTATAATAAAATAAGTGACTTGTCAATAGCTAGTCACTTGAAAACTTTTAGCGGGGCGTTAATTGTTGTCCATGACAAGCGGATATGACCAAGACTGCCCGGTCGCCAAAGCCCTCGATGTGGTGGGCGAAAAATGGGCTTTGCTCGTGTTGCGGGATCTGTTCCGCAAGGGCCCCTTGCGGTTTCAGGATTTGGCGGCGGGGCTCGCCGGCGTCGCGCCGAACACCCTATCCGCGCGGCTCAAGGCACTGGAAAAGCAAGGGGTGATCGGGACCCGCCTTTACGAGCAACATCCGCCCCGGTTCGAATATTTCCTGACCGGCAAGGGCCAAGCGCTAGGCCCGGTGCTGAAGGCGCTTTATCAATGGGGAGAACGCTATGGATGAAGTCGTCCGCCGAGCGCAAGGCACGATCGTCCCAACTCTGTTGGGATCTTGGTTTCAGGCCGCCGCGATGGCTGCCAGAGCCGCATCGAGCATCCCGGCGGGAAGCCAAACGATGCGCGGCCCGGCCGTCCAGATCAGCAGCATCCGCAAAGTCTTGTCCGGCCAGAGCGGCGCGAGAGCAGCGCGGTAGAGCGCCATTTGCGCGATATAGCCGTCGGGTGTGCCGTCGAGGCCGCACGGCGCGCCGGTCTTATAATCGGCGACGAGAATTTCCTTCGGAGTTTCGCCGATCCGGTCCACCTGCCCTGCGACATCAATCGTCCGCCTCCCAGCCATTATTCTGCCTGCGAAAGACACCTCAGCTTTTGAACCGGGCGCGAACAAACCGGCTAGCTCTGGCAGGTCAATCACCTTGAGCGCCTCCCCGGCAAGTGTTTGACGCGCCCTCTCATCGAGGCCGGTAGCCCGAGCGGCTAGGAAAGCCAGCGCCGCGTCGCGCCGGTGCTCCGCGAT
The DNA here is from genome assembly GCA_050728755.1 of Methylocella sp. Taxonomy (GTDB): domain Bacteria; phylum Pseudomonadota; class Alphaproteobacteria; order Rhizobiales; family Beijerinckiaceae; genus Methylocapsa. The sequence goes on along the minus strand of JBOHJU010000031.1, from coordinate 14,065 downwards.
AATGCCCGGCAGATATTGCAACAGCAGATGCATCAGGCGGCCACGGCGCAAGGCTTCGCGCCTTGCATGCGCCGGACCGTCGAGACGATGGGGCGGCGCGAGTGCGTGCGAGGGCGTGACGGGAGGAAGCGCGGGTGCCTCGATGCGGGCACGGCGGCCAAGCCAGTCCGGCAAGACAACCGGAGGGGCGGCGGCGGCCTGGATGTGCGGCAATGCGGCCGCGGGCGCGCCGCTCCCTTCCGAGAGAAGGCGCCGTATTTGCTCCTCGCCGTTCCAGAACGCCGGCACGGTCTCAATTCCGGTCTCGTTGGCGAGAGCGGCCTCGATCATCTTGGCCCAGCAGCCGTCCTCTGGCTTTTTCGCGCCATGAAACCCAGCGACATAGAGGCGCTCTTCGGCGCGGGTCAAAGCCACATAGAAAAGCCGCTTGTATTCCTCCTTCGCCGCATCGCGTGCCTTCTCGCGCGCGGCGGCAATCGCCTCGCAATCGAGATCTTTCCTTGGCGACCACGCGACGGTCTGTTCGCCAGGCTCCTTCGTGTCGAGTACAAAGATTTTTGGGTCGTGATTCGCGGAGGGGAAGCCGCAAGTATCGGCGAGAAACACGATTTTTGCCTCGAGCCCCTTGGCCGCATGAACGGTCATGATCCGCACTGCGTCCTCGCCGGCCTCCATATCTCGCTTGATCGAGTATTCCAGCCCCGCGAGATCGTTGAGAAAGGCCGCGAGCGAAGGCGCCCCTTCTTCTTCATGGGCGATGGCGAGGCGCAAGAATTCGTCGATGGCATCGCCGGCTTCCAGGCCAAGTCTCGCTTGGATGGCGCGGCGTCCGCCATCCGCACCGAGAAGATTCGCATAGAAAGCGAAAGGCCCGCCGCCCGCCCGCGCCCGCCAGCGAGCGAGTTTGTTTATGGCCCCGGAATGCTTTGCGTCCGCGGAAGCTTGGAGCGCATCGAAAAGGCTGCCGCTGCGGCCTGGCGCGAGCGCCATGAGATCGTCGTCGTCAAGCCCAATGAGCGGCGATTTCAGCACGCAGGCGAGCGCGAGATCGTCGTGCGGAAGCAGGCTTACGCGCCCGGCCGCGACGAGATCCATGACGGCGATATAATGCGTAAGTTCGAGCCGATCGGCGCCAGCCGTGCGGATCCCGCTCTTTTTCAGCGCCCTGATCATCGCCTCAAAAAAAGCGTTCCTTGTACGAACGAGGATCAAAATGTCGCCGGGGCGCACCGGTCGCCGCTGCAATTGGCTATCGTGCACAAATTCATTGGAAGCTGGTTTAACGATTTGCGCGATCTTTTGGGCAACCCGGTTGGCAACTAGATTGGCCGGGTCTTGCGCATCGAGTAGATCGAGCGGAAGCGTCCACGCGCGGGGATCGTCCTCGGATTGCATCGCCGCCAGCGGCCAGAGTTCCACAAGACCAGGCAACTGATGCTTCAACGCTCGGTGCCGCTTCCAATCGTTATTCGCCGAGACAAGCCCGCCTTTGTGATCGGCGTGCTCGAAAACCTTGTCGATTGTGGAAAGTACGCCCGGCGCGGAACGGAACGAAAAGTCGAGCGGAACATGGGTGAAGCTTTGCCCGCCGTCCGAAAACCGGGTCTCGAATTTTCGCCGCATCTCGTCGAATTTCTTCGGCGCGGCGCCTTGAAAGGAAAAGATCGATTGCTTTTCGTCGCCGACCGCAAAGAATGTGCGCGCACCATCGCTTTGCCCGCGCCCGGCCGCGAAATCGCCGGTCAGCTGCTCGAGAATTTTCCACTGGGCCTCGCTCGTGTCCTGCGCTTCATCGACGAGAACATGGTCGATTCCCGCATCGAGCTTATAGAGCACCCAGCGCGCGTCCGAGCGTTCGAGCAGAGCCAAGGATTTTTCGATGAGATCGTCGAAATCGAGGATTCCCCGCGCGGCTTTCTCCGTGCTATAGCGCTTGAAAAGACTGCTCATGATCAGGGTCATCGCGCCTGTGCGCTCGCATGTGGCGGCGGCCTTACGCTCGGCGCGAAGCGCATCGAGACGGAGCTGTTCGGCGCAAAGTTCAGCCGCGATTTCAGGATGCGCGCGCGCGAAAGGCTGTGTCACGATAGACTCGCGGGGGGTGCCATTGCCATCTTTGATAAAAAAGATGGCGAGATAGCAATCGAGACACTCCTTAAGCTCGCCTTCAGAGCGCCGCGACAGGTAAGCCAAAGCCGCCTTCCGAAACAGGTCCGCTTTTTTTTGATCATTTGCGCTTCCGTGGTCAAGAATCGCCGCGATTCCGTTCCAGCGCTTTGACGCGATCCCTTCCTCCGCCATCTCGCGCTCAATGCAAGCAACATCGCGGCCTTCTGTCACTCCTAATAAGCGGCGCAAAATTTCCACTGGCTCTTTAAGCGCGTGCGGGCGAAAAATCGCGCCATGCCGCATCGCTTCCTTGATGAGGTCTTCAAAAGCCTCCGGCCCGCATTCATCGACGATGCGTTGAAGAGCGGCGCCGAGCGTGCCCTTGCCGGAATTCGCCTCGGCCAGAACCGCGCGCCGGGCGCGCCGCAACAATTCCGCCTGACGCAAATCGTCGGCCACCTCAAAGCGCGCCGGCACATTGGCCTCGAACGGAAATAAATGCAGCAGCCGTTCGCAAAACGCATGGATCGTTTGGATTTTTAAGCCGCCCGGCGCCTCGAGCGCCCGCGCGAAAAGCATCCGTGCCGCGCGCAATTCCTGGCTGCCCGGCGTTGGCGCCCCGGTTGCAACAATCTGGGCGCAAAGTTCGGCATCGGCAAGCTGCGTCCACCCGGCGAGTGTACCAAATACCCGCGCGGCCATGTTCGCCGCCGCCGCCTTGGTGAAGGTTAGGCAGAGGATTCTTGCGGGCGCGACGCCTTGCAGGAGAAGCCGGATAACCCGGCTCGCGAGCACATGCGTCTTGCCCGATCCCGCGTTGGCTGAAACCCAGACCGACTGATTTGGATCTGATGCCTGGTCCTGTTTGCCCCGCGTGTCAGCGGGGATCTCGAACAGCGCCATTACTCGCCGCTCCCTTCGCCCTCGCCGCCCTGCGACCATTGCTTGACACGGGCAAGATGATCGTACGCATTGTAGCGCTTCGCGAATTTTGGAAACGGACGCGGCGGATAGGCTGTTGCCGGGTCGCGGAACTGATTGAGCAGCGCGATGAGACCGCGATAATGATCTTCCGCGAGTTCCATGAAACTGGCTTTAAGCTTGGCGAAATCGAGGGGCCTTTCCTCGCCGCCGCGCGTGCCGCCGAGCTTGACATAGAATGCCTCGATTGTTTTGACGTTCCAACCGAGGTTGAAGGCGCCCCGCACAGCCATCGCCGCTTCCAAGGTCAGTTGCGGCGCGAAGCCAACTAGAATCTCACTCATTCCCGGCGGGGTCCCTGTTTTGTAATCAACGAGCGTCACCGTTCCATCGGTGTTGATCTCGATCCGGTCCGCGCGCGCCGTAAGCTTGAAGTCCGAACCGTCGGCAAGGCCAAAATCAAGTTCGCCTTCGGCCTCGGTTTTGATCGCTTTGATCGCATCGCGGCGTCTTGCTTCGAAGCCGAGATAGAAATCGATTGCTTTTTCAAGCCGGGGCCACTCTAGCCCGACGAAATCGGCGTCTTGCAATTGCGCCGCGAGCTCTGCGCGCAGCAGAGCGCGAAGGTTTTCGCGCGCGTCTGGCGGCAGGGGCCCCGCCGGGTAGCCGTCGGCAAAGCGCGCCAGTGCCGCGTGGATCACGCTGCCGAATTCGCCCGCGCCCAAAGCACCGCCGAGCGGATCGAGTTCCTTGAGACGCAGAATTTTCTCGGCATAAAGGGCGTAGGGGTCACGCCGCAGCGTCTCGATCTGGGTCACGCTGAGGCGCTTTGGGCGCAGCTCGACCGGCGGCCTTGGCAGCGGTCTGTCGCTTGGCGGCGCGACCGGGGCCGAATCGTCGATTGCCCGCGCAAGGCGCAAATAATAATCACCGCGTTCCCTGCATACTTGCCACGCCTCGCCGCCTAGCGCCGCCATGCGCTGAAGGAAGCGCGACGCCACCGAAGGCGCGCCGTCGCGTTTGCGGGCACGGCTCAAAATCACTTTGCGCTTGCCCATGGCTTGGGCGAAATCATGCGCCGTCTGGCCGAGTTTCCGCTCTGGAGGAGTGAGGCCCAACGCGGCCCGCATGGGCCGGCTGAGAAAAGCGTCGGTACGTGCTTGCGGCGGCCAAACTGTCTCGTCGAGGCCGCCAAGTAACATGACATCGGCGTCGATGAGGCGCGCCTCTAAAAGCCCGAGGATTTGGAGGCGCGGATGCGCCCGCGCCGCGTCGCGCAGGTTGATTTCGCGTGCGACCGCCGCAAAAAAAAGCCCGTAGGATTCGGCATCGAAGACCATGCTGTCCGAGGCGTTTTGGATAAGTTCGTCGAACAGAGCGTCGAGCGCCTCCTCACCGTCGATGCCAGCGTCCTCGGAGCCAGCGATCGCCTCGATCGTGTCGCGATGCGCCGCGGCCCAATGCTCCAAAGTGAGTTTGCCGCGCAAGTTCAAGAGCGGCGCGAATTGGGCGCCAAGGCGGAACAGCAGATCTTCGAGGCTCGCCCATTCTTCCGGGGAAATCCGCTTCTTGGCCGGATGCGTGAAAGGATCGTTCGCTTCCTCGCGCGCCGTCGCAATCAAAGAGGAAGGTTCGCGGACAATGCGCTCAGACAGGCATCCGGCGGAACTGGCCGAGCGCAGCAGACCGATTTCGAGAAGCGCGGCACGCCGGGCAATTTCCTCGCGGGGAAGCCCCAGCCGCAGCAGCGGATGCGTCAAGAGCGCGGCGAGATCCGGCGCCGCCATCTTGCTCGCGGCGCAGGCGATCGCGAGCCGCGCCAGCGCGCCAACAGGGCTCGCGCTGAGGGGTTCGCCGGCGGAGTCCACGGCATCGACGCCCCAGCGCAGCAATTCCGCACGCACCCGCCGTGCGAGGTTGCGATCCGGGGTGACGAGCGCCGCCGTCCCGCAAGGCGTCTCCAGGACGTGCCGCATGACGATCGCCAGCGCCAGCGCTTCCTCGCGCTCGTCGGCCGCCTCGATCAAACTGACCCCGTGCAGCGCGGCTTCAAGTTCGTTGGTATCGACGCTCGCACGATAGGCCATCCATTCGCCGGTCGACTCCGCCGGACGCAAGGCCTCGGAAACAAATTTTCCGCGCATGGCGAGGCTTGGCGCGGTCTCGCCGAGGCTGACAACACCTTCGCGCTTGACCTCGAGATGCCCGAGAAGGCGGGAGAGCGCGGCTTGCGGATGCGTGAACGAGGGCTCGATATTTTGGCCGGGATCGCCCGCGATCATCGCCCATGCGCGATCGTCGAGATCAAGATCGAGGCCGGGCAGCACGACCGCGCCCTTCGGCGCCCGCGCGATTGCCAGAAGAAGCCGCGCGGCCGCGCGATTGGTGCCCGTCGAGCCGATCGCGATGACCGGCCCGCTGAGCGTGCCGTCTTGCAGGCGGCGGCTTTGCGCCTCGATCAACGCAACCTGGCGCCGCGCCTTGTCGGCCAAGTTGCCTTCGGCGAGAATCTTTGGCCACTGCTCGAACGCAATATTGAGGAAATCGAGCGTGATCCGCCAATAGGGGTCGAACTCGGGCAGAACGAGCGGATCAAGCCTTTTCCAGGCCACATCCTCGATGATCAATTCGTCGATGAGGTTGGCGAGCTCGCCGGACAAATGCCAGGCATCGGCAGCTGTCGCCGCGACAAGAAAAGACTCCCGCGAATCACACTCATATTTGCCGTGCGCGTCGACCGAGACGATCGCATGGCTCAAGGCGCGCGCCCATGTCAGAATAAGTCCGGCAAGCTGCATCCGCCGGGCGATCTCTCCTATCGCCTCGGGGAGGCCCGGCTCAAAGGCGCCGTCAGAACCCGCTTCTTCGACGAACAGGCCTGTTTCCGTTTCCTCCAGCGCGCCGAGCGGCAAAATGCGCGGCAACAACATCGCCGGGCGATTTATCGCACGGGAAAACTCTTCGGCGAGCGCGCGGGCCGCGCGGCGTGTCGGGACATAGATCGTCGCTTCCGCGATTTCGAGCGGACCGAGATTGCCCGAATAGCCATCAACGACGCGGCCTTCGAGGAGCGCGGCAGCGAACGTTGTCAAAAAGGGCGCGCCCGGCGCGATGGTGAAAACGTTCGCTGCCTGCATGAAACCTTTGGCCTGAGCTTGGGGGATGATCGCGGCCCGCATCCTACACGGCTTTGCCTGCCTGCCCCAAGCTTGCCGCGCGGTTCGCACCAAAAAGTTTTGCGTGAAACGAAGGCGCCCCGGCCCGTTAGTTTCCACAAAATAGCTTGCAATGTGTACGGTTATACCGTACACATGGAAGGGACGAGAATACGGAGCATCCGCCATAGAGGGTTCAGCGCTTCATCGAAGACGACGACGGCCGCGAAATCCGGCGCGATTTCGTCAACAGGGTGCGCCGCATCCTGACCGCCTTGATTGCCGCGCCGGAAATGAACCCCTACGGGGTCCACCCAGCTTGCGCATCCACCAGCTTTTCGGCGACCGCGCCGGAACATGAAGTTTATCGGCATCCGGGAACTGGCGGATCACCTTCACTCTCGGCAGAGGAGAAATAGGCAACCTGAACCTAGAGGACTACCATTGATGGACGGCGCACCTGTTAAAATTGGCATCAAGCCATCGCATCCCGGCGAATTCATCGGCGAGGAAATCTTGAACGAACTCGGGCTATCCGTGGCCCGTGCCGCTGAAGTGCTGGGCGTGCGCCGCGCCACCTTGTCCGACCTTGTGAACGAAAAAGCGGCGCTGTCCCCGGAAATGGCTTTGCGGGTCGAAAAAGCTTTTGGCGTCAGCATGGATACCTTGCTGCGCATGCAGGCATGGCATGACGGCTACACCATGCGGCAGCGGGAAGGGGAAATCGACGTAGAAAAATTCACGCCGGCGACCAGGCCGCGATGATGTCGGCCCGCTTGGGCTGCCGAAAACGCGACGCTAAAAGCTCTTTTTCCAATGCGATCTTTTCAAACCGCGATGGCGATTGTCAATTGCCGCGGTGCTTCCGCGTCTCCATGCCCAAAATCCGTTGCAATGCCCTCACTGGAAAAGAATAGATTTTTTAAAAAAGTTGATCGGCTTTTTCGGTTCTGGCATGATCCCCCGTGCTTACTCCGCGCGCCAAGGTTCAGTTTCAAGGTTATGTTTTGCAATGAAATTTCTCGATTCGGCCAGAGTTACTATTCGTTCAGGCGACGGCGGCGCCGGTTGCCTGTCGTTCCGGCGTGAGAAATTTATCGAATTCGGCGGGCCAGATGGCGGTGACGGCGGGCGCGGGGGCGATGTCTTCGCCGTATGCACCGCTGGCCTCAATACCTTGGCCGATTATCGCTACCAGCAACACTTCAAGGCGGCCACCGGAATGCACGGCATGGGCAAGAACCGTGCCGGGGCCAAAGGCGCCGACGCGATTCTGAAAGTCCCCGCGGGAACCCAGATTTTCGATGAGGAGGGCGAAGTCCTGCTGGCCGACTTAACCGAAATCGGGCAACACGTCCGTCTCGCGCGGGGCGGCAACGGCGGCTTCGGCAATAGCCGCTTCAAGACCTCGACCAATCAGGCCCCGCGCCGCGCCAATCGGGGCCAGAAGGGCGAAGAGCTCGTCATCTTGCTGCGGTTGAAACTCATTGCCGGCGCTGGGATCGTCGGCCTGCCCAACGCCGGCAAATCGACTTTCCTTGCGGCGGTCAGCGCGGCAAAGCCGAGGATCGCCGATTATCCTTTCACCACCCTGCATCCGCAGCTTGGCGCTGCCACTTGCGACAGCCGGGAATTCGTCGTCGCCGACATTCCGGGGCTCATCGAAGGGGCGCACGGCGGGCATGGGCTTGGCGCCAGGTTTTTGGGGCACATCGAGCGTTGCCGCGTGCTTCTCCACCTTGTCGATGCCGGAGCCGGACATGCGGGCAAGGCCTATAAAATCGTGCGCCGCGAACTCGAAGCCTATGGAAACGGTCTCGCGGAAAAGCCCGAGATCGTCGCGCTTGCCAAGATCGACAGTGTCGATCAAGCCACGCTGCAAGCTCAGGCGTTACGGCTAAAGCGCGCCGCCAAGCAGACGCCGCTGCGGCTTTCGGCGGTAGTTGGCACCAATATGCGAGAAGCCTTGCGTCGGCTTTCCTCGATTATCGGCGAGACCGAGAACGCCACGACAGTCCGGCCGGTCGCCGTCGCGGAGTGGCACCCTTGAGCGTGGCAAACCATGCGGCGGCGGCGCCTTCCGCTGCCTTGCCGAGTCTCAAAACCTTCCGACGCATCGTCATCAAGGCCGGCTCTTCCTTGCTGGTCGATCACGAACAGGGCTGCGTCAAGCGGCGCTGGCTCGAATCGCTTGCTCAAGACATCGCGGATTTGCACGCGGAAGGAAGCGATGTCCTCGTCGTTTCGTCCGGCTCGATCGCGCTCGGGCGCACCGTGCTGGGGCTCCCCCGAGGCAGCTTGAAGCTCGAAGACAGCCAGGCCGCCGCCGCCGTGGGCCAGATCGCCTTGGCGCGAATCTGGGCGGAAGTGCTCGCGGGCAGGAAGATCACCGCCGGGCAAATTCTGGTCACGCTCGGCGACACCGAGGAGCGCCATCGCTATCTGAACGCGAGGGCGACGATTGGCCGCCTTCTCGATCTGCGCGCCGTGCCGGTCATCAACGAGAACGATACGGTCGCGACAACCGAAATACGCTACGGCGACAATGATCGCTTGGCCGCCCGCGTCGCGACCATGGCGAGCGCGGATCTCTTGATCCTGCTCTCCGACGTGCCTGGGCTTTACACCGCGCCCCCGCGCGAAAACCCCGCGGCCGAGCTTGTGCCGATGGTTGCGCGGGTGGACGCGACGATCGAGGCGATGGCCGGCGGCGGCGGCTCGGCCCACTCGCGTGGCGGCATGCGCACCAAAATCGAGGCGGCAAAAATCGCGACGGCCGGCGGCACCCATATGCTGATCGCCGACGGAAGGGTCGCGCATCCGGTGTCGCGCCTCCACGCTTTGGTGCCTTGCACCTGGTTCCTGACCGGCTCCAACCCGGTCACCGCGCGAAAAAAATGGATCGCCGGTTCGTTGGAGCCGCGCGGCGCCTTGCACGTCGACGCCGGAGCGGCAAAGGCGATAGCGAATGGCAAGAGCCTGCTGCCCGCCGGCGTGACGCGGGTCGAAGGCAATTTCACCAGCGGCGATTGCGTGTTGATCCGCGATGCCCGCGCGGCCGAGATCGGGCGCGGTCTTGTCGGCTACGACGCGAGCGAGGCGGTCGTGATCGCCGGACGCAATTCGCGGGATATTTTGGGGTTGCTCGGCACTCCGGGGCGCGCGGTGATCATCCACCAGGATGATATGGTGCTTGCGCACGACCGGATTACCGCATGGGAGCCGCTTACGGATGGGAAGTCTTAGAACGAACGAGGATGGCCGCGAGGCCAACACGGCGGACCTCATGGCCGAAATCGGGCGCTTGGCCCGCGCCGCCGGGCATGAGCTTTCGCTCGCTTCGACCGAGACGAAAAACCGGGCGCTGCGCGACGCGGCCGCGACGATACGCCGGCGGGCGGCGGACATCCTCGCCGCCAACGCGCGCGATATGGCGTCGGCCAAGTCGGACGGCGCTACGAGCGCCTTCCTTGACCGGCTGGCTCTCGATAGCTCCCGCGTCGAGGCCATGGCGAGCGGCCTCGATGCCATCGCCGCTCTTCCCGATCCTGTGGGCCGCGTGCTCGCGCGGTTCGAGCGGCCGAACGGTCTTTCGATCGAGCGGGTCGCGACTCCGCTTGGCGTCATTGGCGTCATCTACGAAAGCCGCCCGGCGGTGACGGCCGACGCCGGCGCGCTCTGCCTTAAGGCCGGCAATGCGGTAATCCTGCGCGGCGGTTCGGAAAGCTTTTTTTCCGCGCGGTGCATCCATGAGTGTCTCACCTATGGCCTCGATAAAGCAGGTCTGCCCGCGGCCGCGATAGCCCTTGTGCCGGTAAAGGACCGCGCGGCGGTCGGCTTGATGCTCGGCGGCCTTTCCGGCAATCTCGACGTGATCGTGCCGCGCGGCGGCAAGAGCCTCGTCGCCCGCGTCCAGGCCGAGGCAAGAGTGCCGGTTTTTGCGCATCTCGAAGGCATCGTGCATGTGTTCGTCGATCGCGACGCCGATCTCGACAAGGCCGAAGCAATCGTTCTTAATTCGAAGCTCCGGCGGACGGGTATTTGCAACGCGGCCGAGACTTTGCTCGTCGATCGCGCCTGCGCGGCGACCCATCTCGCGCCGCTCGTCAAAATGATGCTCGATGCCGGCTGCGCCGTGCGCGGGGACGCCGCCACGCTTGCCGTGGACCCGAGGGTCACGCCGGCAAGCGAGGCGGATTGGAGCACCGAATATCTCGACGCGATCATTTCCGTGCGTGTTGTCGAAAGCCTCGACGAGGCCATCACGCATATCGAAACCTTCGGCTCGCATCATACCGATTGCATCGTGACCGAAAATCGGGCAACGGCGGAGCGGTTCTTGAAGGTGGATTCGGCCATTGTGATGCACAATGTTTCGACGCAATTCGCCGACGGCGGCGAGTTTGGGTTTGGCGCGGAAATAGGGATCGCGACGGGCCGGATGCACGCGCGGGGTCCGGTCGGGCTTGAACAGCTCACATCGTTCAAATATCGCGTTCGCGGCAACGGGCAGATTCGCCCTTGAGTTTCGTACCATGCGCCAAAACGCCGCCCTTCGTCCCTGGCCTGCGCGTCGGCTTGTTCGGCGGCAGTTTCAATCCGCCGCACGCTGGACATAGAGAGGCTAGCCTTCTAGCGCTGCGCCGTCTCCAACTCCATCGCGTCTGGTGGCTTGTGAGCCCTGGCAGTCCGCTCAAAGACCGGCGTGAGTTGGCTCCGCTGGCAGAGCGCGTCGAAGCCGCGCGTAAAATTAGTCAACATCCGCGCATCAAAATCACGGCGCTCGAGGCCGCGATCGGCTCCACTTATACGTTCGACACGATTTCCTATTTGAAACAGCGCTGCCCCGGCGTGCATTTCGTCTGGCTGATGGGCGCGGATAATTTTGGTCTGTTCGATCGCTGGCAACGCTGGCGCGACATCGCACGGCTTGTTCCAATTGCGATTATCGATCGCCCCGGCTCAACGCTAAGCGCGCCGCATGGGCGGGCGGCAAAAGCGTTGGCGCCTTATCGCGGCGACGAAACCGACGGTGGTCTTCTCGCCATGGCTGCGCCGCCGGCATTCATGTTCATGCATGGGCCGCGCTCGCCCCTGTCATCCACAACGCTGCGCGAGAAACCGCGCCCCATCGGCAGCGACGGCGGGAAGAAGACAAATTGAAACTTCGGCCAAGCGCGTTGAAGCAGCAAGCGCGACACAGACAGTCGCCGCGAATCGGCGCAGATAATTCGCGGTGCTAAGGCTCGCAATCTTTCATGCATGAGCGCCCAGCCAGGCAGCCGCGCCACGGCGTGCGCGGTGCCAAGGCGATCGCGCTGTGAAAGCTGCCGCATAGGCCGGACATGTGGCGGCCGGAGCCGCCGCGCATGGTCTTGATCGCGACGAGCGGCGCGCGATTGACCGCGCCCCGGCATTGCCGGATTGACGCGACAGGGTCCCGCCATCTTGATCGACCCGGAAATGCAGCGGGGCAAGCTTGGCGAGCAGAGCGTGTCTCATAAAGTGGCCGGCGCCCTACGCACCCTTTTCTCGCAAAACCTGTCGCGCAATACGGCGCGCCTTGCTAAGAGAGGCGAACTTGGTTGAGCTCCGCGGGGCAGACTTTGTCTTTTGCCGATCAGCGCGCCGAACGGGTCATCGCCCATCTCACCGGCGCCGGATACGCGCGGTGTGAACCGCCGATCCTGCAACCGGCTTCGATCTTCTTCGATTCCGGCGAGGAGTTGCGCGGCCAGCTTTATCTCACAAGCGATCTTTCCGGCGCCGATTATTGCCTGCGTCCGGAATATACGATTCCTGTCCTGGCTGCCTATCTCGCCACGAAGGGTGCTAGAAAGAGCGCGCGCTTCTCCTATTGCGGGCCTGTTTTCCGGTTTTTGCCGGGCCGCCCAAGCGAATTCACGCAAGCCGGGATTGAGAGTTTTGGCCGCCCCGACCGGGAGGCGGCGGACGCGGAAATCCTCGCTCTTGCGCTAGAAGCGGCAGGCGCCCCCACACAACACCAGGCCGCCCCTTCGTGCCTCCTTGTGCGGATCGGCGACGCCGGGCTGTTTTCCCGGCTTCTCGAAGCGCTCGACCTCACGCCGCAATGGCGCCGCCGCATCGCGCGCGGCCACGATCAAGGCAAATCCCTCGACACGATCCTCAGCCCAGGCTTGAACGGCACCGATCATTCCGGCGTGCTCCGCGTTCTCGAAGGAGCTGATAAACAAGGCGCACGCGCGCTCGTCGAGGATCTTCTTTCGATCGCCGGCGTGGCCCCGGCGGGCGGCCGCAGCTCAGCCGAGATCGCCGATCGTTTCCTCGAACAGGCGGCACTCAAGGCGGCGGGTTCGGGATTTTCCGCGGAGAAGCGCGCGGTCATTGAACAATTCTTGGGCGTGGAGGGCGACCCCGAAAGCGCTTCCGCGCAATTGCGCGCGCTTGCCGCCGGCGCGAAGCTCGATCTTTCCGCGCACCTCGACGGTTTCGACAAACGGCTTGGATATATCGCCATGCACGGGCTCGATGCCGCAGAACTCCATTTTGCCGCGGGGTTTAGGGGCAATCTCAACTATTACACAGGTTTTGTTTTCGAGGCACATGAGCACGGCGCGGGAGAGCCCGCGATTCGCGGCGGGCGCTACGACCAGCTTCCACAAACGCTTGGCGCGAAACAACCGGTTCCCGCCGTCGGCGCGGCGATCTGGATCGGCCGCCTGAGCGCAGAACCGGGGGCGCCATGAGCGCGCGCGGCCAGCCTCTCGTGCTCGCGGTTCCCGCCAAAGGGCGGCTGCAGCAAAACGCCGCGGCTTTTTTCGCCCGCGCGGGCCTCGAACTCGTGAACGGCGCGCGGGATTATCGCGGCACGGTGGCCGGCATGGAAAATATCGAGATCGCGTTTCTTTCCGCCGCTGATATTGTCGTCCAACTCGCGTCTGGCGCGGTGCATCTCGGCGTCACCGGCGAGGATCTCGTTCGCGAAGCCATTGCCGATGCCGAGGCGAAAGTCGAGCTTTTGGCGCCGCTCGGCTTCGGCCACGCCCATGTCGTAGTTGCCGTCCCCCGCGCGTGGATCGACGTGAAAACCATGGCGGATCTGGAGGATATCGCGGCTGCCTTCCGGACGCGGCGTGGCGAGCGGATGCGCGTCGCGACCAAATATGTCCATCTGACCCGGCGCTTCTTCGCGGAGCGGCATGTCGCCGATTACCGCATCGTCGAGAGCCTTGGCGCGACCGAGGGCGCTCCGGCGGCGGGCAAGGCCGAGCTCATCGTCGATATTACGACGACCGGCGCGACGCTTGCCGCCAATGCGCTCAAAATTCTCGACGACGGCACGATTTTGCGCTCGCAAGCCAATCTCGTGGCGTCGGTTGGCGCCGATTGGAGTCCTGGCCCCCGCGAAACCGCGCGCATCATTCTCTCGCGCATCGCGGCGGAAGAGGTGGCGCGCACCACGCGCGAGGTCTCGGCCGTGCTGCCGCGATTTGAGGATTCTCTATTCGCGCAAGCGAAGGCGGCGTTTTCGGCCCGCGCACGCTTTCATGCGGCCGATGGACGCCTGACCTTGAATTGCCCGAAAGACAAGGCTGCGCCGCTCGCCGATTGGCTGATCGCGCAGGGCGCAACCCATGTTTGCGTGGCAGCGGAGGATTATGTGTTTTTGGCGGGCAACCCGCTGTACCAGAAGCTCATCGCAAGGCTGCCGCGCTGAGGAAGACTGAAATGCCGTCTCGAAGAATGGGGGTGAGGCCTTTGCATAGGCGAAAGCCTCGCGGGGTTCTGCTGCGCCATCGCGGCTGGACACAAGGAGCCCTACCGCACCTGCGCGGGCACGCCTATTTTTTGCCGAAACTGAGGCCGCCGAAGCGCGAATTGAAGCGCGACAGGCGGCC
>JBOHJU010000030.1:0-15370 GCA_050728755.1 Methylocella sp. | reverse complement strand
GGCGTACCTGGTGCGGATTCTGAGGAGGAGGCGACGGCTTATGGCGGAAGGAGTGGGATTCGAACCCACGGTGGGCTTGCGTCCACGGCGGTTTTCAAGACCGCTGCCTTAAACCGCTCGGCCATCCTTCCGCGAAAAGGCAAGACTTGTATCGAGCTATACGCCCCCTCGTGGCAACAGACTTATTGCCCTGATCCCGCCGCAACGTCCAGGCGAAAACGATATCTCCAACTTGGCGATCCTGCTTTGGATCGCTTTCCCGTCGAAAGAACCCATAGGAGAGGCAACGGATCGCTGCGAATCAACGAGGTGAAGCCTCGATCGGGATCTTGAAATAGCGTCGGCCGTTCGATTCCGGCGGCGGCAGTTGGCCGGCACGCATATTGACCTGCAGCGACGGCAGAAAAAGCCTCGGCGTGTCGAGCGTTGCATCGCGCGCGGTTCGCAGCGTGACGAACGCGTCTTCAGTGACGCCGTCATGAACGTGGATGTTTTGCGCCCGCTCTTTGGCGACAGTGGTCTCGAAGGCGTGGGCGCGGCCGCCCGGGGCATAGTCGTGGCACATGAAGAGCCGGGTTTGCGGCGGCAATTCCAGAAGCCGCCGGATGGAACGATAAAGCACGCGCGCATCGCCGCCGGGGAAATCGCATCGCGCCGTTCCATAGTCTGGCATAAAGAGCGTGTCCCCGGCGAACACGGCATCTTCTATCATGTAGCTCAAATCGGCCGGCGTATGACCCGGAGTATGGAGCGCTTTCACATCGAGGGTACCGACGCGAAAAGTCTCGCCGTCCTCGAACAGACGGTCGAAACCGGCGCCAGGCGTGGGTGCGGGCTTGTCGTTGAACAAATTGCCCAAAATCTGTTGCACCTGCCTAACGTGGGAACCGATGCCGAGCGCGCCGCCGAGCTTTTCCTTTAAATAGCTCGCCGCCGAAAGATGATCGGCGTGAACGTGCGTCTCCAAAATCCATTCGACGCGCAGCCCCTCGGCTTGAATCGCGTTGGCGATGGCATCGGCGGAACGCGTCCTTATCTGTCCGGCGGCGGGATCATAATCGAGCACTGGATCGATGATCGCGCCTGCCTTCGTCGTAGGATCGGCGACGAGGTAACTGAAGGTTTCGGTCACCTTTTCGAAGAACGGGATAATCCGCGCACCCATGGCTGGCTCCGCTTCGATGTGGATGGACATCTGTTGCACATGGACCAAATGTCAATTCATGTCGTGTAGACATATCATACGACAATCGTCAGCCGCGCCGCGGCGCGGGTAATGCCGGTATAGAGCCAGCGGTTGCGGTGCTCGCGAAACGCGAAGCTTTCGTCGAACAAAACCACATGGTTCCATTGCGACCCCTGCGCCTTATGCACGGTGAGCGCATAGCCGTAATCAAACTCATCCGACGCCTTCCGGATTATTGGGCTTAGACTTTCTTCCAGTCCTTGAAAGAATTCCGGCAGCACGCCGATGCGCAGCGGCTTGCGGGCCGGATCGTCCTCCGGCACAATGTTCAGCGCGAGCTTCTTCTTGCGGGTTGGCGCGGTGGCCTTCACAAGCCAGATCCCGCCGTTCAAGAGACCCTTGGTCCTGTCGTTTTTGAGACAAACCAGCTTGTCGCCCGCTTGCGGAAAAACATCGGTGTGCCCGAGCAGTTCGCGCAGCCTTTTGTTGTAGGAGTGGCGGGTGCGGTTGAGGCCAACGAGCAGCTGATCGGCCGCGCTCACCGTGCCGGAATCGATGTTGGCCCGCTCGACGACGAGGCTCTCGCCATAAGCGCCGAGGGAAAGCCTTCCCCCTTCGCGCACCAGCATCGACATTTTGATGATCGGATTGTCCGCCGCCTGGCGATGCACCTCGGTCAGCATCACGTCGGGCGGGCCTTCGGTAAAGAACCCCCCGCCCTTGACGGGAGGCAATTGCGCCGGATCGCCAAGGACCAGCACCGGCTTGCCGAAGGACAAAAGATCACGGCCGAGTTCCGCATCGACCATCGAACATTCGTCGATGATGACGAGGCTCGATTGCCTAACAGCGCTGTCTTCGTTGAGAACAAAGGAAAGCTCTTCTGTGTCGCTCTCGCGCGGCCGGTAGATCAAGCCGTGGATCGTGCGCGCTTCCTTGCATCCCTTAGAACGCAACACGAGCGCGGCCTTGCCGGTGAAAGCAGCGAAGGCGACGCCGCCATCGATATCCTCGGCGATTTTCTTAGCGAGCGTGGTCTTGCCGGTGCCCGCATAGCCAAACAGCCGGAACAATTGCGGCTCGCCGCGTTTCAACCATTTTGCGACCGCGTTTAGCGCGGCCTCCTGCTGCGGCGGCCATATCATACCCATGCGGTTGCGGAGCTCATCGGATTTTGCGCATCTCCCGAGGTGCGCCAATCCGCTTATACCCGCCGCCAATCGCCTTGCCACCCCTCGCTCAAGGAGCACGGCAAGGCGAACATGGCGCCATCCGGGCCCCCAAAAATCCCCGGCGCCATCTTTCCTTTCTACAGAGCATATTCATCGGTGCGAAATCGGATACGTCTTGGCCACAAGCGAAAAGCCGGGCTCGATCACCAATCTTCGACTTGCGGGGCAGCCGGAGCGAGCACTTTGGCCTCGCCTGTATCGCGGGCCTGCTGCGCCATTGACCCCAAAGGCCGACTTTCGCCCGCCGTTCTGCGGCTCGCCGCCCATGCCTTGCGGTCAAGCTGATACCGGTCGCAGGGATGTAGGCCGCCACGCGCAGGCAGGAAGTCGAGGCCTGTATCCACAAAGGCAAAGCCGGCTTTTTCGAGGACACGCCGGGAGGCAATATTGTTGCCGCGCGAGCTGGCGAGAATCCGGTTCGCCCGGGTGAGGGCGAAGACCGTGTCGGCGAGCCCCTTGACGGCTTCGCTGGCGAACCCCTTGCCCCAGACGGGCGGTGCGAGAACGTAGCCGAACTCGATGTCCCCCGCCGCGGCCGGTGTCGCGCTAAGGAGGCCTATCGTTTGACGTGCGCCGCCTTTTTGAGTGATCGCAAGGACGAGCGCCGTTCCGCTGGCGTTGCCTGTACGCGCCAGCATAATGAAACGCTCCGCTTCGCCTGGCGGATAGGGATGCGGAATCGACGCGGTCATCCGCGCGACATGCGCCAAGCTCACGAAACTCGTAATCGCCGGCGCGTCGGAGGCGCGCGGCCAGCGCAGCCAAAGCCGGTTGGTTTCGATGCGGAAGATGTCGTCGGCGGTCAAATCCGGGAACATGCGGGCTCCGGCCTTCTTGCGTGGTCTCGAACCAAAACAGAGCGCGGTGGCCCCCGCCTCCCTTTCAAGACTCTTTCGGTTTTTCCGGACTTTCCTCCCGAATTTCAGGAGCTGGTTCTCGGATTCGGAAAAACCAAGTCCACCGGGTCCATGGGAACAGGTGGAGTTTTCCGGCCTCCCCCCTTATTCTGCGGCCTTTGCTTGAGCCGTTGGCCGGACGGAAATATACGAGCGTCCGTCGGCTTTGGTCTGGAATGCCACTTTTCCTTCGATCAATGCATATAACGTGTGATCCTTCCCGATTCCGACATTCGCGCCGGGATGCCATGTAGTGCCGCGCTGGCGCGCAATGATGTTACCGCCAGTAACTGCCTCGCCGCCGAATTTCTTCACACCCAGGCGACGGCCTTTGGAATCGCGGCCGTTGCGCGACGAGCCGCCTGCTTTTTTATGTGCCATCGATCTGGCTCCAAATATCTAAGCACGAAATGTGCCACTTGATGCTTTTTCGCATCATAAATGAACTTTACGCGCGCCCCAAGCGGACGAATGCGGGTTTATTCCGATAGGCGGGCAGCGGCGGACGATTCGGCGCCGCCGGTCAAAAGCCCGGTGATCCGCACCAGCGTTAGATCCTGGCGATGGCCACGCTTACGCTTAGAGTTCTGCCGCCGCCGCTTCTTAAAGGAAATAGCCTTCGGCCCGCGGGTCTGTTCGACAATTTGGCCAGCGACGCTGGCGCCTTCGATAAACGGGGTTCCCAGAGCCGGTTCGCCATCTCCAGACAACATGAGCACATGATCGAATACCACGCTATCGCCGGGCTCGCCGGCAAGCATCATGACGATAATCGTGTCCCCCGCAGCGACGCTATATTGTTTGCCGCCGGTTTTGATGACTGCGAACAAGTTAACTTCTCTCATGTTCCATCTGGCCCGCGGTGGTGAAGCATCTTCGACGCAGCGTTCGCCATTGGCGTGGCGCCAGTCGGGGAACTACCCCGCCAAGGCACAAGAATTGGCGCCTAGCGAACCTTGTAACCGCTTTCAACGGAGGCTCCGGAGGCGACGTATCATTTGGAATATAAATTAAAGAAACCGTGCGTCCACGTTCGTTGCAACAAGGCACCTTCATGGCAAGGCTGCGTTCATTGTCCAAACGCCGAGCCAAAACGCCGACGGCCGCCCAAAACGAGCGGCCGACTCGCATTCCATCTGGGCATCCACTATAGAGCTTGGTGCCGGTTGTCAACCATCTGTACTTACCCGCTATGGCACCGGGTTCGGGAGAACGGCGCTTAACAATGGCCAAAAAGGGCGAGTCGCATCTGCCCTTCCCACGCCGAATGGGTCGCCGCCTTGTCACCCAAATCTTAGGATTTAACCCGGACTCATTGCGCTGGTGACAAACCTATTCCCCTTGCTTTCTTGCGATTGTTATTCGATTATCAAGAAAAAGCCATCAGATGCGCTGACTTTTGGCGCCTTCGTGCCCGCCAGCTGCGACCGGGAATAGTGCTTACGGCGGAGAGGCCAAACCAATGCCATCCTATCTCGATCTGGGCTTGATCGCCGTCGTTTTGATTTCCGCCTTGCTGGCGATGTTGCGCGGCTTTACCCGCGAAGTTCTGGCCATAGCGTCATGGGGCGCGGCGGCGGTTGCCGCGATTTATCTTTATCCGCTGGTGTTGCCTTATGTGAAAGGACCCGAATCACATCCCTATATCGCCAACAAAAACATCGCGCTGGGTGCCTCCGCCGCGGCGGTTTTTTTTGTAACCTTGATCGCCGTCTCCTTGATTACCATCAAATTGTCGGATGTGATTCTTGATTCCAAGATCGGCGCGCTCGACCGGTCGCTCGGCTTCCTGTTCGGCGCGGTTCGCGGGCTGCTCCTGTGCGTCATCGCATTCGTGTTTTTCAACTGGCTCGTGCCCGCGCAAACCCAACCCCTTTGGGTCAAAACCGCGCGCATGAGACCCCTTTTGCAGGTAACCGGCGACCAGCTCATGGCGATTCTGCCGGAAGATCCGGAGGGACTTTTGAACAAACTCAAGAAGCCGAAATCCGCCGGCGCCAGCGAGGAGACGGTGCCCGACTCGGATCAGGAACCGGAAAAAGCCGAGACTGGCAAAGGGACGTAAGCGCGGGCGCCGGAGCGCTTTGGCGCGGCAACGACATCATGCCGGGACAGCAAGCGTCGCGCGTGCCGCCCCCGATTCCTGGGGAAAAACCCTCCCGGTTTGACGATGCCCCCGAGCGCGGGCTCGTACAAACTTGATCTTTACAACGTCTCCGCAGCTGACTTTCGCCGCCAGGTCAATTATGTAAGCCGTACGGCCCTGGTGGCTTTGCACTGCTCCGATCAACCAGAGTCCGATAATGGTCCAAAGTCTTTATCCTTGCGCGATTTCTTGACTGGGGTTTCGCGGATCACGCCTGAGCTTTTAGGAGCCGCTGATGGGTGAAACGGAGGACGTTGGACAGAGCCTTGATTTCGGCCGCAGGTCATTGGATGCGCGGGGTCTTGATCCCGGAGCCGCCCGCCTTGACCTCGACGCCGACCGTCTGCGCGAGGAATGTGGAATTTTCGGAATTTTTGGCCATCCCGACGCCGCTGCCATCACCGCTCTTGGACTGCATGCCTTGCAACACCGCGGCCAGGAGGCGGCGGGCATCGTCACGTTCGACGGCCTAAGATTTAATTCCGAGCGCCGTCTAGGCCTTGTCGGCGATCATTTCTCCAAGGCCTCGGCGATCGAGCGCCTGCCCGGCGAGTCGGCCATCGGGCATGTGCGTTATTCGACAATGGGCGAGACCATCCTGCGCAATGTCCAGCCGCTTTTCGCCGAGCTTAACGCGGGCGGTTTCGCAATCGCGCACAATGGCAATCTCACGAACGGCTTGACGCTGCGCCACGATCTCGTGCAAGGCGGCGCGATCTATCAATCGACCTCCGACACCGAAGCCATCCTTCATCTCGTTTCCCGGAGCAGGCGTGCACGGCTTGTCGACCGGTTCGTCGAGGCGTTGCGCTCGATCGAGGGCGCTTATGCCCTCATTGCGCTCAGCAACAAGAAGCTGATCGGTGCCCGCGATCCATTGGGAATCAGGCCGCTCGTCCTTGGCGAACTCGACGGACGTTACATTCTCGCCTCGGAAACCTGCGCGCTCGACATCATCGGCGCGCGTTTTGTGCGCGATATCGGGAATGGCGAGATCGTCGTTATCTCCGGCGAAGGGATCGAGAGCCTGCGGCCGTTTCCGCCGCGGCCCGCGCGCCCCTGCATTTTCGAATACATTTATTTCGCCCGGCCTGATTCGATCGTGCACGGCAAGCATGTATACAATGTTCGCAAAATGATGGGCGCGGAACTCGCGCGAGAGGCGCCGGTCGGAGCCGATGTCGTCGTGCCGGTTCCCGATTCCGGCGTGCCGGCGGCGCTCGGTTTCGCGCAACATTCCGGCATTCCTTTTGAACTCGGCATTATCCGCAATCATTATGTCGGGCGCACGTTCATTCAGCCTTTCCAATCCGTGCGGGAATTGGGCGTGCGTTTGAAACACAGCGCCAACCGCGCGGTCGTCGCGGACAAACGGATCGTGCTTATCGACGATTCGATCGTGCGCGGGACAACGTCCGTGAAAATCGTGCGAATGATGCGCGAGGCCGGCGCGCGCGAGGT
This sequence comes from Methylocella sp., assembly GCA_050728755.1. Taxonomy (GTDB): domain Bacteria; phylum Pseudomonadota; class Alphaproteobacteria; order Rhizobiales; family Beijerinckiaceae; genus Methylocapsa. The sequence continues at coordinate 8,449 of JBOHJU010000030.1, read as the reverse complement.
GCATTTCCGGATTTCCTCGCCGCCGATTGCCCATCCCGACTATTACGGGATCGATACGCCGGAGCGCGATAAATTGCTCGCCGCGACCCACACGCTCGACGAAATGCGCGGCTACATCGGCTGCGATTCGCTCGCCTTTCTTTCCGTCGACGGCATTTATCGGGCGATGGGCGAGAAAGGCCGCGATCCGATCCGGCCGCAATACACCGACCATTGCTTTACAGGAGACTATCCGACCCACCTCACCGATACCGGCGGCGATACCAAGGCTCAGCTTTCGCTTCTTGCCGAAGCAAGTTAGGGCAAGGATTTGGGCTCGATCGGCTTAAGCAAAATTCCATGCCTCGCCGGCTTGACGGCCGCATCGCTCTCGTAACCGGGGCGTCGCGCGGTATCGGCCGTGCGGTGGCACTCGAGCTTGCCCGCGCGGGAGCGCATGTCGTCGCCCTTGCCCGCACCCAAGGCGCGCTCGAAGAACTCGACGACGCGATCCGCTCCGCGGGCAGCGAAGCGACCTTGGTGCCTTGTGATCTGAAGGATTTCGGCGCGCTCGACCGCCTCGGCGCCGCCATTTTCGAACGCTGGGGCAGGCTCGATATATTGATCGCGAATGCTGGCGTGCTCGGCCCGATGACACCGCTCGCCCACATTGAACCGAAACAGTGGCAGGAAGTCATCGCAGTCAATTTGACTGCCAACTGGAGGTTGATCCGTTCGCTCGATCTCCTGTTGCGCCGCGCCGAAGCCGGGCGGGTTGTGTTCATTTCGTCAAGTGCGGGACATGCCGCGCGTCTCAAACCTTATTGGGGAGCCTATGCGATCGCTAAGGCCGCGCTCGACGCCCTTGCCCGCACCTACGCGGCGGAAGCGATGAATATTTCCCGCGTGGGGGTCATGGCCGTCAATCCCGGACCGCTGCGGACAAGGATGCGCGCGGCGGCAATCCCCGGCGAGGACCCGATGAGACTGCGGACGGCGGAAGAGCTAGCACCAAAGATCCTCGCGCTTTGCGTGCCAGAATGGACGCAAACCGGCAAGCTGTACGATTTCCCCACGGATCGCGTGCTAAGCTTCATGCCACCTTCCTGAACCATCGCCGCTACAAAGCCGCCGGCGACCGAAAACCTTAGGCGATGAACCCCGGCGAATCGGCAATGCTGTCTTGCTTACGCGGCCTGGCCAAGCAAGCGCAGACGGTCGAGCGCTCCCTGGAGAATGAACGCGGCTGCCATCCCATCGACGACTGCAGCGCGCTTGGCACGTGAGACGTCCTGCGCGATCAGCGAACGGGTGACGGCCACGGTCGAAAGCCTTTCGTCCCAAAAGACGCAAGGGCGCGCCGAAAGAGGCCCAAAATTGCGCGCGAAGGCGCGGGCCGACTGTGCGCCCGGACCTTCCGATCCATCCATATTAAGCGGCAAGCCGATAACGAGCGCCGCGACATCGAATTTTTCGATGAGCGCGGCGAGCCGCGCTGCGTCCGTCGCGAATTTCGTGCGCCGGATCGTCTCTAGCGGCGTCGCGATTCGCCGCTCCACGTCGGAGAGCGCAAGGCCGATAGTCTTGGCGCCGAGATCGGCGCCAATGAGCCGCTGCCCTTCACCAATGCGAATAGCTAAACCCTCGAGTTCCAAAACTTCCGCCGCCATCAAGCGCCCTTCAATAGATATCTTCGTGCAGGTGTATAAGATTGGATTTGAGATTTCAGCCACTGTCGCCGGAAAACGCAACCCGCCATTGATCTCATGGCGGCGAGTTTGGCGAGCGGATCCGGTCCATGCTAATCTGCCAGGAAGCGGCCAAGCCGCAGCTCCGGCTTGCCATACCGGCTGCACGCGAAAACGCCGCCACGGACCCGTGGCGGCGCTGGTGGCTGCCGTTCGCTCTTAGCTAGGCTTTTTGCGTGCCCAGCCTTCGCCTGGCAACGTTACTCAGTATTTGGCGACCACCGGCGTGGACGGCCAGGCGAATTTATAGGTCAGGCCAATCCGGCCGGTCTGCATGGTGTCTTTCTCTGTGTGGTTGGGAATAGCGAAAGGAATGATCCCATTAACGACGGATCCGAAGCCCGCAGTGTTGAAGCCCCGCGTGCCCCAATCGTAATAACGGTATTCGACCCGCGCCGTCCAATTGCCGTAGAAATTATATTCGAGGCCGCCGCCGACATCCCAGCCATAGCGGTTGACGCTAAAGAAGTCGGTAACCCCAGGCGCAAGGCCCGCTAATTGTATTTGGCTGCGGATGTCACCATAGGCAAAGCCGCCGATCCCGTAAATGAGCAAACGGTCTTCGAAGGCGAAGCCGAGAAAACGGTCGATGGCGACGCCGAGGCGGCCGTCGGCCGATCCGAACTGGCGGATCGAAGTCTCCAAGAGATTGAGAGGCGGAGCTGAGGCGGTTCCGGTGTTGCCGGCGAAATTGTATTCGAGCTGCACGCCGGCGACGAACGGCCCCGCAAACTGATAGTTGAAGCCGACGTGAATGCCACCGAAGACCCCCGTGCTCGAGAATCTGTCGGAAACCGGAAAGCCCGTGAACGTGACCGTTCTGAACCCGCTCTCGGCTACTCCGCCGCCGACCTGGGCGCCAAGTTCGAAACCTGTCCAGGTAAAGACAGGCGGAGGCGCGAGCACCGGAGGGGGCACGCCAAGATCCGCCGCGAAAGCGGATGTTCCCGTCCATAGAACGCCAGCCGCCGCGCCGGCCAAACACCGCAAGAAATCTCGCTTCATGGAATCGCTCCCCTCTGTCATTTAACCTGTAGCCGTCGTTGTCGGCATTGACTCTTACCACCAACGCAAAACCTAACAAGCGCGCCGGAGCCACAATGCCGCGTTAATCGCCCAACGAGGTTGCTATTTCGCGGTGTGTTGCATTTTTGTTGCACTTCTGGCAGAAGATTTCTCGATGAAAACCTGACGGAACGAGGCCCGCGTTCGCGCCCGCGCGCGGCGGGCCAGCAATTGCGCGCAAAAGTCAGGATTTGAATTTCGCCGTTCAACGCACGGGCCATGCAGGATCGGCGAGGCGGGTTCGACCCTGGCGAAGATGGAGCTTTACTCGCGCATCTGGGCGCGCGCGCGGTTCGCGGCCGGGGTGTCTTTCGCGATGCCGGTTTGGGGGCAGATGCGGGCTCCGCGAGCTACCGGGGGACAAGGGATAATGCTACACCGGCACCCGCACGCTCGCCCGCAGACCGCCCGCCTTGCTGTCGCCCAAGGTAATGCCGCCGCCGTGCGAGCGGGCGATGTCAAGCGCGATCGCAAGGCCGAGCCCGGTGCCGCCCTCGTCCTGGTTGCGCGCATCATCGAGGCGGAAAAACGGCCGGAACACGTCCTCGCGCCGGCCGGGCGGAATGCCGGGGCCGTCGTCGTCGATGTGGATCGTCAAAAAACGCCGGTCCCTGACTGCTTCGATGGAAATATGCTTGGCGTGGCTTTGCGCGTTGGAAACGAGATTGGCAAGGCAGCGCTTGAACGCGTCGGCCCGCACGGTGACCCGCGGATCGCCCGAAAACGAGACTTTGGCATCAAACCCCGCCCGCTCGGCGCCAAGGCGCAAATCCTCCAAAAACTCCGCCATGTCGATGTTCGCCGCGCTTTCCCCGGCATCGCCCCGCGCGAAGGCAAGATATGCCTCGAGCATGCGCTGCATTTCCTCGACGTCTTTTTGCAAGTCCCGCGTCTCCTCGCTCTCGCTCATCAAGGCGAGCGAAAGCTTGAACCTTGTCAAGATGGTGCGCAGATCGTGGCTCACCCCGTTCAGCATCGCGGTGCGCTGCTCGAAAGCGCGCTCGATCCGCCGTTTCATTTCGACAAAGGCCTTGCCGGCTTGCCGCACCTCGCGGGCGCCGCGCGGATAAAATTCAAGATCGCGCCCTTTGCCGAACGCTTCCGCTGCGCCGGCCAGCAAAAGGATCGGCTTGATCTGGTTGCGCAAAAAGGCGATCGCCGCCACGATCAAGACGAAAGACGTGCCGATCATCCACAACAGGAAGATCTGGGAATTGGAGGCATAGGCGGCGCCGCGCAGGGCGACCACCCGCAAGATCGAGTCATCGAGCTTGACCCTGATCTCGATGAATTCCGAGCGCCCGACCGTATCGAGCCAGAAGGGTTTGCCGATCTGACGCCGGATTTCCTTCGACAAGGCGGCATCGAGGATCGAGAAGAAAGGCTTTGGCAGCGCCGGCGGCAGTTCGCCCTCCGGCAGAAATTCCATATCGATTTTCAACCGCTGCTGGGCGATCTGAGCAAGGACCTCGTCGTTTGTCTTGCCCGGGTAGGAGTGATGAAGCTCGACGATTGCCGCGATATCCTGGGTCAAGGCGGTGGAGAGGCGCTTTGTCACGAGTTGCCAGTGCCGCTCCATGAAGACATAGGTGAGCACGCATTGCAGGATCACCATCGGCACGATGACGATGAGCAGTGCCCGCGCGTAAAGACCCTTGGGCAGGATTGCGGCCACCTTGCGCCAGAACGCCCGCCACCAGGAGCGGGACTGTGCGAGCGAGACGGGAAAGGAAAGGCTCAAGGAGCGGCCCCTGTTCAAGTGTGTTTCATTGGCCGGCCCGTTCGCACTTGATCAGTCTTGCGCGAAAAGCCGACAATCTTTTGCTTCGCTCCGCGCATCGCCTATTCGCGCAGTTTATCTTGGCGGCATTTCGTTCCCGCACACACTCTGCAGAGTTTTTGACTTTTCGCAACGATGGGCATCGCCGACCGGATCGGGATGCGGTGCTTGCCGCCGCCAGGTCCAGCCTGACCCAAGGCTTTTGTTGCGGGCGCGGAATTTATCGAAGGCGTCGCCTCGACTCAAGCCCCGTCAATGGCGGGCGACGATGCCGCGGGAGACGAAACGGGTGACGATTGCGATGCCGGCCGCGATAAGTGCAATGTCGGCATAGATAGTCTCCGCGAGCGGCAAATCGCCGAATACGGCCTCCATCTGGCCGCCGCCGGGGGGGTTGGCCGCAACCAGGACGAAGGCGGCACCGGGCTCGGCCTCGCGATCGCCCTCGACATCGCGCGCTCGCACGGCGACGGCATTACATTGGGCGACAGCAAGGCGGGGGCTGCGGGCAACAAGCCCACGGTCAGTAGCTCCGAAGCACACTGTGAAACAGGACGTGCCCCCTAAGTGAACGCACGACAGCGGTAACGCCACCCCTGCGCGGGCTTCGATTTTCGGGTTGCCGGTTAATTAGGCAACGTACCCATAGGAACATCTTGCCACACTGCAACATTCTGCCCTAGCAGGATGGTTCCGCAGACAATCCCTTTCCCGTAATTAGCATCAAACATATTTGGAAATCCCCCGACGAAGGCATTTCTTTTGGCGTAATCTTGTGTTCCTCTAAATCGCCCTCCAATATCATTTAGCGACACGTTAGCTCCGAGTTGAAGCAAAGGCACATCTTGCCACACGGCAAGTTGGGGTTTAATAAGGACAGTTCCACAAACGATTCCCTTACCATAGTCTGCGTGGAAGAAGTTGGGAAATCCCCCCACAAACCCGTTTCGCGTAGCATATTCTTGTGTAGCCCTGAGCCGCCCTCCAAAATCGTTAAGCGACGGATTTCTCAAATCCGCCAAAGGAACATCGCGCCATTCAACCCATAGACTTTTCTTTATAAAGGTGGTGCCTCCTACGTGATTCTGACCATAAGTTGCCTCATAGAAATTTGGAAAGGCCCCTGTGAAGCCCTGGCGAGTAGCTTCAGCTGCGACCAGTCGAAACGTGGCCATCGCACTTTCTTGTTGGCTCGGCTGAGGACCGAATGGTGGACATGGTCCTGCGAATGGTGGACATTGTTGGTCCCATGCCGCAAAGCGGGGGAAGCAAAGCGCAGTAGTTGCGATCAGGCTTGTTGTAATGAAGTCGCGTCGTTTAATAACGTTCATAATAACGTTCATAATTTTTCTCCGTTGTTCGTGCAGCCCCAAGGAACCGACATTCCCCAAATGGACGCGGCACGAGCCGCACCCGACGTCCCGCCGGCTTCCTAGCCAAATGTGGATCCAAACTATTGAATCGGAGTAATGATAACTCGCGCGTCCCGCTCTTGCGTCATACGAACGTATGATGCCGGGCGCAGGCGGCTAAGTATTTTTGTCGGAAATTCAGGTCCCAGCCGGTGAGCCGGGCAAACTGGTCTCGAAAAACCGGCGGACGAGTTCCGTCTGACGGTTGGTTCCGGTTTTCTCTAAAATGCGATAGGCGTGGGTACGAACCGTTCCCCCGCTGATTTTGAGCCGCGTGGCGGCGGCGGGAAGCCCATTGCCGCCGATGATTTCGCCAAGAACGCGCGTCTCGGCCGACCTTTGTTGCAAAATGCGGCGAGGGTATCAGATCGCGGAGGCCGACCCCCGGCCTTGAAAGCTTCGCCACGGCCAGCTCTCGCCTTTTCGTTTAACGCAAATAACTCCTTCCCGCGACGTGAAAATCGACGAGGGAAGGAGCGAGAGAAAAACACACAAGCTTAAACTTGAGTTTCACTGCAACACGGCACGAGCGCCGAGGCCCGGCATTCTCAATCCCAGCCTCACCTCTTTAAGACAAAGTAGGGTCCAGCATTGCCAAACAACGTCTCGTGTGTGACATCAAACGAGTCCTTCAACGTAAAGCCATTGGACAGCAGATCCGCAACACACTGTGGACAGGACGGCTGACCCAGAGTGCACGACACAGGTAACGTAACCCCCGCGCTAGCTTGGGTTGCAAGCACGCTCTGCTCATACCCCTGCTCGGTCTTAAAATAGTTGCTACACTGGAGAGTCACAATGTCCGCTGCCATCGCCTGGCCTGGCAGCCCTACCGCCAGAACCGCTCCACACACCAAAAAAGTCGTAAGTTTCTTCATGACCTCTCTCCCTTAGCCGAATTTGGATCCAAACTATTGAATCGGAGTAAGGATGACTCGCGCGTCCCGCTCTGGCGTCATACGAACGTATGATGCCGGGCGGAGGCGGCTGAATATTTTTGGAAATTTAGAGCTTCCTCAAAATCTTGGACAGAACCCAAGCCCTCACCCTGAGGAAGCCCGAAGGGCTGTCTCGAAGGGCGAGGGCGCCTCGGTGGCGAGCGTGGCGCATCCTTCGAGACGCCCACTTCGTGGGCTCCTCAGGATGAGGACGAGGCATTTGTGACAGGCTCTTAGACTTGGCCCGGCGAGCCGGGCAAAGCGGTCTCAAAAAACCGGCGGATGAGCTCGGTCTGACGGCTGGTTAAGGTTTTCTCGAAAATGCGGGTCGCGTGGATGCGCGCCGTCTTCTCGGTGATGTTGAGGTTTGCGGCGGCGGCGACGAGGCCACTGCCGCCAATGATTTCCGCAAAAACGCGCGTTTCGGCAATGGTCAGCCCGAATCTTGCGGCAAAGCGCTGGACTTGCGCGCCGAGGCCGGCGGCGGGATCGACGACGAAGACGGCAACGGCCGGCCGGTCGATATCGAAGACTGCCGCGCGGGTGGCGGCGAGAGGGATGACATGGGCGAGAAAGGGCGGGCGATTCTCGTCGCGAGGCAGTTCGAAGGTGCCGCCAATATCGCCTTTGCCCCGTCCGGGCCGTAAGCTTGCCCCCGCGAGCGCGTGCAGGCGCTGGGTGAGCGCCGGGGTCGCGGCCGCAAGCTGCCCACGCTCATGGCGCAAGCCCATTTGGCGCCGCAAAAGGTCCTCGGCCTTTGGATTGGCGAAGAGGATCTGGCCATCCCCGGTCAAGAGTAAAGACGGCGAAACCGGCGGCCGCGACCGCCGCGCCGAGCTGCTCCGTTGTAGTTCTCGTCCGGGCAAGCAGGGCATGGAGCGCGGCCGCCCGCCGCAAATGCGTCGCGAGGGTTTCCAGGAGGTGCCATTCGGCCGGTTCCACAAAAGCCGCACCGGGCGATCTTGTGAGCGCCAAAAGGGCGAAGGAATCGGGGCTGCGCGCAAGGCCGGTGGCAACGAGATTGACCCAGCCTTGCGGGCGGACAAATTCATCGTAATAGGCCGAGGCTCTGAAACGATCGGTCTGCGTGTAGGAGCAGGCCCGCACCTCGCCCGGAGCGATGCTCCACGCGAGCGTCCTGAGGGGGTCGTCTTTATGATAGGTTTGGGTGTAGGCATTGGCGAGGACGGGATCGACATTGTAGAGTGCCGAAAGGCTTGCCGCACCGGCCTGTTGAAGAACAAGATTGCCGCTGAATGATTTCGTCGCTTCGACGATGCGCTTGACAACCTCGTCCCAACCGGATGGGTCGATACTGGCGTCGTAAATGGCCGCGATTAAATCATTTTCGCCCTGTGAACTCGCCATTGTGACGCCCCGCCATCGCCTGCAGGGCAATGCTAGGGTTAAGACCTGATTAACCATGTTTTGATTCAAGAGGTTGGTCAACCGATTTGGAGGCTAACCGAGGGAATCGCATTTGGTTTGGTTCAACGACCGGCAATGGGCGAAGATCGCGCCGCATTT
>JBOHJU010000029.1:0-15388 GCA_050728755.1 Methylocella sp. | reverse complement strand
GGAATTTTCCCCGCCAGCCCTTTCGCCACGATCGATGAGGAGGGGGTCGGCGAGCTCGTCGAAATCGCCGCCGCGCGCGGCCGGCACGCCCGGCCGGACATCAAGCTCGGAATCTGCGGCGAACACGCGGGCGATCCGGCCTCAATCGACTTTTTCGAGCGCGCCGGCCTGACCTACGTCTCCTGTTCGCCGTTCCGGGTGCCGGTCGCCCGGCTTGCCGCGGCGCAAGCGGCGCTGCGAAGCAAAGCAGTGATTCAATGAGAGGGATTTTGGAATGAGCTTGGTCCATGCGGCTTGCACCTGCTAGAAACGCAAGCTCATCCGTAGTTTTCAAGGTCTTTCGCATGGAGAAACAAAAAATACTGGCCTATTTCGGGCATCATAAATGCGCAACCACGTTGATGTTGAAAATCATCAACGAAGTATGCGATTACACGGGTCGCAAACATGCCTATTATCATTCGCCGAAAATGTGGGGCTACAAGAGTGGTTTCACTCTCAACAAGGCGGCAGATGAAAACGAGCTGGACTTTGTATCCTATACCGACGCGGATCTAAACTACATCGGCGGCCTAGATCGTTTTCGTGGCATCCACGTTATTCGCGATCCCAGGGACATTGCTATTTCTGCGTACTTTTCTCATCGCTACAGCCATTCGAACGATGAGTGGCCAGAACTGGCAGAGTTTCGCAAGGAACTCGAAAGGCTGCCCAAGGACGAAGGAATTTTGGAGAATTTCAAGTTTACAGCCCAACTGCCCACGGATGGCTGGAACATCAATCTGTTTGATACCATGAAGGAATGGAATTACCAGGCGGAGAATGTCTTGGAGGTGCGCTTTGAAGATTTAATACGGGATCCATACCAGAATTTTCTCGCGATGTTTGGTTTCTTGGGCCTTCTTGAGTTTTCCGAGCCTTCCGCGTCAAGTTTGCTGCGTCATTGCGTTCGCAAATGGCGTCCGCGGCGGATTATCGAGCTTCAACTCCCTGCCTCTATTCCTGCTTGGGTTCTATTGATGATTGTTTATCAGAATCGCTTCGCCAAATTGGCAGGAGGCAGAAAGAATGGCGAGGAAGACGAGAAGTCCCATTACCGTAAAGGGACGCCAGGAGACTGGAGAAAGCACTTCAATGAACAGCACAAACAGTATTTCAAGGAACACTACAATGATTTGCTCGTGAAGTTAGGGTATGAAAGTGGTTACGACTGGTGAGCGGCCACCATTAGGCTTTTCTCTTGGAACCAGAGGGAAGACCGTGCTCATGACCGGAGAGCGAGAAAAGCGCGCGCATTCGGAAGCAGGCGTTTTTTTGCGGTGGGCGGCTTCATCCACGAAGCGATATAAAATCGGCGAGCACATCATTTTGCTCAATCGTGAACATCTGCTTCCAGATTACCAATCTCAACATCGGCTTTATGACCGCTTTCTCCCAATCTTATGCAAGCAATTCAATGACCTTGACCGTTGGATTATTGATGTCGGTGCCAATGTGGGAGATACCGCTGTCGCGATTGCGCAGGCCTGCCACAACCCGATACTTTGTATCGAAGGCGATGATGACTTCTTCAAGTTGCTCCAATATAATGTCGATAAGTTTTTCGCGGAACGCAAGCCGGCAGTGATTTGTATCAAAGCCATGGTTGGGAGCGGCCGTTTTTCGGGATTCCTTGAAGGCGACGGAACAACCGCCTTTTTGGCGCAATCCGAAGCGAGGTGTCGGTTTGCCTCTACTCTCGACGACCTTTCACGCGATGTGGGCGCGCCGGCCGCAGCGATCTCAATCATTAAAGTGGACACCGATGGCTATGATGGCGACGTTATTTTGTCGGCTGCTATTATTCTTGCAGCATCCAAGCCAGTTATTTTCTGGGAGAATTACTTCTCCACAGTGGAGCAGATGCGGGATCTTGAAGTTTTATATCAAGGCTTACATGATGTAGGATACAGATATTTTTGGGTTTTTGACAATTTTGGGAATTTGATGCTGCAGGAATGCAGCGTAAACAATATCTTAGACTTGAATGAATATGTCGCGTCGCAGGAATTCCACGGCTGCACGCGTTCTATTTTCTATACGGACATCCTCGCCGCGCCCGACGACAAGCTTGCCCGCGTTCGCAAAGCTATATCGATCTATCGTTCGTCGGTTATTGAGCAAGAATGATCGAGAAAACAGGTCTTGGTGCGTCGCTCGCCAATTGACGCCATGCCGCGACCGGCACATACCTCCTACGAATGGAAATCGGATTTGCAGCAGACAGTAGAACTTGTGGAGAGCATAACGCATTCGGGCCGCCTGCTGGCGCTCGTCATATCCGGCCGTTTTCGAAAGCCGGGAATCCATTTTTTCACGCCCGCGGAGTTTTCCCAGCAGCTCGCTTATATGGAGCATCCCGCGGGAAAATTGATCGCGCCACATGTGCATAATTCTGTTCCGCGCAAGGTGCAGTATACTCAAGAAGTGTTGTTCATTCGCAAGGGGCTGCTGCGAGTCGATTTCTACGACCACGCGCAAACCTATCTAAGAAGCCACATGCTTGAAGCCGGGGACGTGGTGCTGCTGATCGAGGGAGGGCATGGATTCGAGGTGCTGGAAGACGTGGAGATGATCGAAGTCAAGCAGGGCCCTTACGCCGGCGAGCAAGATAAGACACGCTTCAAAGGGATCAGTCGCGCGCAGGTCAAGCTTTTAGCCGGGATGCCAGGCGGCGGCGGGGAATAAGCGTAGCGCACCCAAGGCGAGAAAAGTGAAAAGCGTCGTGCCTGTCAATGAGCCGCTGTTGGATGGCAACGAGAAGCGATACCTCGCCGAATGCATAGATACCGGCTGGATATCTTCCGAGGGGCCGTTTGTGCGCCGGTTCGAGCAGGAGTTCGCGGCGCGTGTCGGGCGCAAACACGGCATTGCTGTCTGTAATGGTTCCGCCGCTCTCGACGCCGCCGTCGCGGCGCTCGGCCTGGGTGCAGGCGACGAGGTCATACTGCCCACATTCACGATCATTTCGTGCGTTTCCGCCATTTTGCGGGCGGGCGCGGCGCCGGTTGTCGTCGACAGCGATCCAGAGACATGGAACATACGAGCCGATCAGGTGGAAGAGCGGGTCACGCCACGCACGAAAGCCATCATGGTCGTGCATATCTACGGCCTGCCCGTGGACATGGATCCCATTCTGGCGCTAGCCGCGGATCGCGGGCTGAAAATCATCGAGGATTCGGCCGAATTGCACGGGGCGGCCTATCGCAGCAAACCTTGTGGAAGTTTTGGCGACATCAGCACATTCAGTTTCTATCCCAACAAACATATTACGAGCGGTGAAGGCGGCATGATCGTAACCGATGACGACGCGCTCGCGGCGCGCTGCGGCGCACTGCGCAACTTGTGTTTCCAGTCAGACAAACGATTCGTCCATGAAGAGCTTGGCTGGAACTTCCGCATGAGCAATCTCCAGGCCGCGGTTGGCGTGGCGCAGCTCGAAAGACTGAACGAGTTCGTCGCAATGAAGAGAGAAATGGGCCGCCTCTACCGGGAGTACTTCCGCGATGTCCCCGGAATTCAGCACCAGCCGCATCGGACCTCGTTCGCGGAAAACATCTATTGGGTCTATGGATTGGTGCTGCACGACGACATCGGCTTCGACGCCGCGGAGGCCATGCGGCGGCTGGTTAAGCTGAATGTAGAGACGCGGCCATTTTTTTGGCCGATGCATGAGCAGCCGGTGTTCCGGAGAATGGGTCTGTTCGCGGGCGAATCCCATCCGGCGGCCGAACGCCTTGCTCGCCGCGGCTTTTATCTTCCGAGTGGAATGGCGCTGACCGGGCAACAGATCAAGACTGTTGCCGATGCGGTCAAAGAGGTGCTGCATTGAGTGTGTTTGGCGCTTATTCCCATTACTATGATTTTCTCTACGCGGACAAGAACTACACAAAGGAGGTTGAATTTGTTTCCTCGATCGTCCGGCGTCACGCGCCGGACGCAAGAACCGTGCTGGACCTCGGCTGCGGGACGGGAATCCATGCTTGCGCCTTCGCACGGGAAGGATACCAGGTTACTGGTCTCGATCGCAGCGCCGATATGCTCGCTCGAGCGCGCGAACGGCGGAAGCAAGTGGGCACGAACGGATCTGGCCTGGTCGAGTTCCAGCAGGGCGACATCCGGGATTTCAAACTGACGGATCGGTTTGACGTCGTAGTCGCGCTGTTTCACGTCATCAGCTATTTGCCTGCCAACTCCGATCTGGAAGCCGCCTTCGCGCAAATCCGGGCGCATTTGAAGCCCGGCGGGCTGCTCATTTTCGATCACTGGTATGGGCCTGCGGTCCTCACCGATCGCCCCGCGCCACGGATCAAGACATTTGAAAACGATGAGGTCAAAATCATTCGAATCGCGACGCCAACGCTATTGGTGAACGATAACGTTGTGGATGTCCGCTACGATTTCACGATCGTTGAAAAGCTATCCGGCCGCTGCGGTCAAGTTGTGGAAAACCACAGGATGCGGTATCTTTTTTGGCCTGAGATCCAGTCCCTGTTGTCGCGGCATGGCCTGAGTCAGGTCGAGTTTCGCGAATGGCTTTCCGGTAGGGCGCCGGATCAATCGTCTTGGAACACCTTCGTGGCGGCCACGGCCTAGCCCGAGGCATTGTGAGTTGCACGATGGGATTGCGCGTCGGCGTTGTATTGGGAAATCACGAGCCGGGAGCCGGCGGGGCATGGACGTATTCCGCAATGCTGACAGCTGCGCTGAAGATTGCGCAATTTTCCCACACCTTCCTCGTTCTGGATGGCATTTTAGCGGACCACGAGTTGAAGCAGCCGGTCGCTGATTACCGCCCCCCGCTGTTCTGGCGACGGCTGTTCCGGACTACGGCTAATAAAGCCATCGCTCCCGCGCGCAAGTCAATCGGGCTGGCGCGCTACGACACCACAGACATGACTCCTCAGAATGATGAGAACATCAACTGCCTGGAAGCCATCGCCCGAAGTGAACGGATCAATCTCGTGTGGTTGATGGAACCATGGAGCGAGCCTTTGACCGTGCCCTACATCGCGACCGTCTGGGACCTCGAACACCGGAAGCAACCTTACTTCCCCGAGGTGAGCACCACGGGCTGGACGTGGTCCGCGCGCGAGAATGTCTATAATGCGCTGCTTCCGCGCGCTTCGATGATTATCACGGGAACGCAGACGGGCAAGGAAGAGGTTGTACGCTATTACCACGTCAATCCCGCTAATGTCATGATCATTCCATTGCCAGCCCCGGCTGGTGCATGGATGGGCCAGCCCTTGGACGCCGCAGGAATCAAGGAAAAATATCGGTTAAATGGCGATTTCCTGCTCTATCCGGCGCAGTTCTGGCCGCACAAGAATCACGTAAACCTTCTGAGGGCATTGAGACTCCTGCGAAATCGAACCGACCTCGATTTGAGTCTTGTGCTGACCGGTAGCGACAAGGGAAACCGGGATTATGTCATGCAACACGTCGTCGAACTTGGCCTCGGCGATCGAGTTTTTGTCCCAGGCTTCGTCCCGCGCGAAGATCTCGACGCCTTGTACCAGGCGTCGACGGCGCTCGTTTTCCCGAGCTATTTTGGGCCCGACAATTTTCCTCCGCTTGAGGCATTCGCGCTGAACTGTCCGGTTATTGCAGCGAATGTTCCGGGGGCGCGAGAACAGATGGGAGAAGCCGCGCTGCTGTTCGACCCATCGGATCCATCGGATATTGCCGCTAAGATCGAGTTCTTATGCCGGGAGCCCGGCCTTCGTCCGCAGTTGATTCGTGACGGCAATGAAATAGCCAAGCGTCGCACTGCGCACGCCTATATCGCGACGCTATGCTCGTTTTTGGATCGGTTTGAAGCAATCAGGCGATGCTGGGGCGTCACCTATGACCATTCCTGCTCAGCCGGGAGATACGGCGATGAACGTCTCGGATAACAGGCATAGCAATTTCATGCCGCCGGATGCCGGCTGGCCCCCAGCGAATACGGTTGTCCAGGCGCGGCGGCGAGATCCAGTTTGCTGTTCCCTGCCGGCTGCGTCGCCTGGAATCAGCGCAGCGATATGCCCTGGAAAATCATCTCCATGGGAGCAAGAGAGCGGGCCTACGGTCGTAGTCAGCGAGAGTTAGTATTGGACCCCGATTGATATGAACTCGCCAAGGCAGAGACGAACCCGCTGAGCGGCGGGCGTTGTGCCTGTTTCTGCGAATGCGCGAAAAAATGGCGCGTCCGAATGCCGATTATGCGGCGCGTTTTCGCTTGGAGCCTGGGGCACGCGGGCGCCAGCTCGACGCTGGCTGCACGCTTCCACATTGGGCCCGCCAATAATCCGGCCCAGAAACAATATGTTTGCCAGGCGATCGCCAATAGGGTTGCGGTCGATTTTGGCGCCTGGAACGCGAATGCCCGCGCATTCCGTATTGAACAGGAGCCTTGATCGCCGCCGGGATCCGGGCCTTGGTGCAACCTTGAGCCGCAACCTACGCGGGGAAATAACAACTTATACGTGAAATTTTAATTGACAATTAACCATAAGTTGTTATTCATTAATGAATGGAGGAGAGATTCGCCGGAGATTTCCATGTTAGTGATAATTGACGAGCGTGAAATTGTAACATCTGGTTACACATGCCGGTTTGGCAGCGAAGGCGTTTCTTCCGCCGGCTTTTGCCCTCTGGAATTCCAGGAATGGGTGTCGACGGCGGCCGCCGCCGACCTCGGCGCGGTCGAGGCATTTCTCCTCGGAGACTGCCGGGACCGGCGGCTTTATCCAAAGATGATCAAGGACCGCACCCGTGCTCCGGTGATCGCCATGAACGAGACGCCTTCTCTCGAGCAGACGCTGGATTTATTCGCGGCGGGCGTCGACGACGTGGTGCGCAAACCGATCCACGTTCGCGAAATATTGGCCAGGGTGGGAGCAATCCGGCGCCGCCACGAATACGAGCGTGACTGTGCCGTGGTTGGCGAATTGCGGGTCTTTTTCGACGGCCGGGATCCTCAACTCAAAGGCGTTCCTCTGCCATTGCCGCGGCGTGAGCGCCGAATCCTTGAATATCTGGTCAATAACCGGGGCCGGCGCGTCAGCAAGGCCCAAATCTTCAACTCCATCTATGGAATTTTCGACGAGGATGTCGAAGAAAATGTGGTTGAAAGACATATCAGCAAGCTACGCAAGAAATTGCGCGGCCAGCTCGGTTACGACCCAATCAATTCGGTTCGCTATCTTGGCTACCGGTTGGACGAATCTATAAGGGGAGCCTGATGCCGATGGCGCGCTCCAAGTTAGGGTCAAAATTTAAGCTGTAACCTTTTTATTTTTGGTAGCGAAACTTCGAAGCGCGGCCGCAACCGGCAAGACGGGTTCGTACCTCCGCGATCGCTAGGATGAGCGGATGCGGGAGGCGCGGCGCGTATTCGCGGAAGGCAATAACAGCGGCCTCTTTCTTCCGTTGTCAGAACCGTCGAGCGCGCGTTTTTCGGCTCACCGGCAAAGCCGCGCTGCTTCCCCTTTGACCACGGTCTTCGGTTGATCCCATGCTGTTTGGCCAGCTTGCTCAGGTCCTTTTGCCTGTGCCGCATTGCCCGGCGCACCGCCTCCGCCGCACAGGCGCGGCTGTGCAAGACTTGACCAATAATTCCTCCCGTTGCGGCCGACTATCCCATACGCCGCCGCGATGTAGGACCAAACGCCTAGGAGCCTGGGCTATTTGCCGATACAAAATCGCGCGAAAATTTCGCCCAAAATTTCCTCGACGTCAACCAGGCCGGTCAGTCTTTGCAGTGAAAGCATTGCGACCCGCAAATCTTCCGCCAGCAATTCCGCCGGAGCGCCGGGGACGTCCAAAATCCTGGAGAGTGCGAGTGCGGCCGTCTCGAAGGCCTTGCGGTGGCGCTCCCGCGCGATCAAGCCCGAGTGGCCACCGCTCATCGTCGCGCGCGCGAAATCTTCCATTTTTTTGAGAAGGAGATCGATATTTTCGCCGCTTTCGGCGCTTATAAAAAGCGTCTCGGTTAAGCTTGGCTTTTTTCCGGCGGCTAAAAGATCGCTCTTTGTTAAAACCGGCCAGACCTCGCCGCCTTGAACCCCTGGCGCCACTGGCGCTCCCGCCTCGGAGAGCCACAGGACGAGATCGGCGGCCTTGGCTTTGTCACGCGCGCGGAAAATCCCGATTTCTTCGACCGCATCAAAACTCTCCCTCAAGCCCGCCGTATCGATCAATGTGACCGGGCAGCCGCCAAGATCTAGATGTACTTCGATCATATCGCGGGTTGTACCGGCAAAGGGGGAAACAATCGCCACATCGCGGCGCGCGAGCGCGTTGAGCAACGTCGATTTCCCCGCGTTGGGCGGACCGGCGATGACGATGATCGCACCCTCGCGCAGCCGCTCGCCGGCGCGCCCGGCGGCGAGTTCCGCTCTGAGCCCGGCAAGTACGGGGACGAGGATTTTTCCGGCATGGCGGCGGGCGTCGCCCGGCACCCCCTCTTCCTCGGGAAAATCGATCTCGGCTTCGAGAAGCGCCGCCGCCTCTAGGAGCGCGCCCCGCCAGATTGCGGCCTGGCGCCCGAGCACGCCCTCGGCCTGTCGAAAGGCGGCGCGGCGCTGCCATTCGGTTTCCGCGTCGATGAGATCGGCGAGGCCTTCGACCTCCGCCAGATCCATCTTGCCGTTGACGAGCGCGCGGCGGGTGAACTCCCCTGGTTCGGCCGGGCGGCTACCCGCGATGCCGCCGATGGCCTTCAACATTGCCG
The DNA here is from genome assembly GCA_050728755.1 of Methylocella sp. Taxonomy (GTDB): domain Bacteria; phylum Pseudomonadota; class Alphaproteobacteria; order Rhizobiales; family Beijerinckiaceae; genus Methylocapsa. The sequence goes on along the minus strand of JBOHJU010000029.1, from coordinate 6,630 downwards.
CCAGGACGGCGCGGCCGCCATGGACATGGAATTCGGCATAATCCTCGCCCGTATAAGTCTCTGGCGCGGGGAAGAAAATCACAAACCCCTTGTCGATGGCTTCGCCGGTCGCTGGATCGCGGAACGCCGCGAGCGCCGCCATGCGGGGTTTGGGGAGTTTTCCAGCGAGACTCTTGACCATTGTCCGCGAAGCAGGCCCAGAAAGGCGCAGGACCGCGATCGCGGCGCGGCCCGCGCCGGAGGCAATGGCAAAAATCGTGTCATTTTCGATGCGGGTCATTGCCGGCCTTGGAACTCGCCTGCGGGAGTGACCGTGCGAGGCGGATACCGCAGCGGAGAATTTTGCCAGCTCGCACGCGAATTGGGAAGTTACTTTGCGACGAGTGTGACGAGCGAGATATGAGGTGGCCCTGAACCCAACGGGACCTGCCAGCCGGCTCGTAGCGCCGACGATCTCACAGCGGTGATCAGCGCGCCCGGCAGCGCAACTCAATGCCACTCCCTTATATCGACAAAGTGGCCGGCGATCGCCGCCGCCGCCGCCATCGCGGGCGAGACAAGATGGGTGCGGCCCCGAAAACCCTGACGGCCTTCAAAATTGCGGTTCGAGGTCGAGGCGCAGCGCTCGCCCGGCAAGAGCCGATCCGGGTTCATCGCGAGGCACATTGAGCAGCCGGGCTCGCGCCACTCGAACCCCGCGGCGATGAAAATCGCATCAAGTCCCTCGGCTTCCGCCTGCTGCTTGACGAGGCCGGAACCCGGCACGACCATTCCATTAACGGACCCGGCGATGTGTTTGCCTTCGACCACCTTAGCGGCGGCGCGGAGATCCTCGATCCTGCCATTGGTGCAGGAGCCAATAAAAACCCGGTCGATTGCGATATCCGTGATATTTTCGCCGCCCTTCAAGCCCATGTAATTTAACGCGCGCGTGATGGAGGCCTTTTTGGTCTCGCTCAAGGCTGCTTCCGGGCACGGCACGGTCCCTGTGATCGCCGCGACATCCTGCGGACTCGTCCCCCAGGTGACAAGCGGCGGCAATTTGCCGGCGTCGAGATGGATTACCTTGTCGAACAAGGCGCCCGGATCGGAGTGCAAACTTTCCCAATAACGCATCGCGGCGTCCCAGGCCGCACCCTTCGGCGCCTTGGGCCGGCCCTTTAGATAAGCGAAGGTCTTGGCGTCGGGCGCAATCATGCCGGCGCGGGCGCCTGCCTCGATCGTCATGTTGCAGACGGTCATCCGCCCTTCCATCGACAACGCGCGGATCGCCTCGCCCGTATATTCGATGACATGCCCGGTGCCTCCTGCCGTGCCGGTCTTGGCGATGATCCCAAGCGCGATGTCCTTGGCGCTCACCCCTGGCCCAAGCGTGCCGTCGATCGTAACGCGCATGTTCTTGGCCTTGGCCTGGATTAAGGTCTGGGTGGCGAGAACATGCTCGACCTCGGACGTGCCGATCCCATGCGCGAGCGCGCCAAACGCGCCGTGCGTCGAGGCATGGCTATCGCCGCAGACGATCGTCGCGCCGGGCAGGGTAAAGCCTTGCTCGGGGCCGATGATATGGACGATGCCTTGGCGACGATCGCGCTCGTCGAAATATTCGATGCCGAATTCCCGGGAGTTCGCGGCGAGCTGTTCGACCTGAATGCGGCTGCCGGGATCGTCAATTCCCTTAGAGCGATCGCTTGTCGGAACATTGTGATCGACCACCGCGAGGGTTTTTCGCGGCGCCCGGACGCGCCGCCCGCTCAGCCGCAGCCCCTCAAAAGCTTGGGGGCTCGTTACCTCATGCACCAGATGGCGATCGATATAAATGAGGCTCGCGCCATCGGCTTCGGCTTGGACGAGATGGTCGTCCCAAATTTTATCGTAAAGCGTACGAGGCTTGGCCATTTAAATTCCCTGTGCGATTCTCTGGTGGCTTTCGCTGGCGCCGGAACCGGCACTTGCAATAAAACCAGTTAGAGCGGCAGTTCTTACTCGCAAGATCCGGCCGGGGGAAGTACCCTCGCGGCAACAATGATTTTGCACGCGGAGAACCCATGCGCCCGCCGGTTGCGCCCTATCTGACCGCTTCCCCTGCGATGGCGGCGATTGCCTTCTACACCGCGGTTTTTGGCGCGCGTCAAAAAGCGATCATGCCCGCCCTCGACGGCATGCGGATCATGCATTGCGAGCTTCTGATCAACGGCGGCTCGGTCATGCTTGCCGACGCCTTTCCCGAATTCGGCCACACGCGCATGCCGCTTCCGGGCGAGCTTGCGACCGCTTCCGTCAGCTTGGAATATGCCGAAGCCAAGACAGTCGACGAAATTTTCGCAAAAGCCACCGGTCTCGGCGCAAAAGTCGAGACGAGTCCTACCAATTCCTTTTGGGGAACTCGGGTCGCGACATTTCGCGATCCGTTCGGCCATCGCTGGATCTTGAACGCGCCGCTGGCTTGAACCGGCGCAACCCTATTCTATACCCCGCTCATGTCCGAATCGGGGAGTTGACGGCGCGGGCGTTGCCGGCAACGGAATTGCGAATGCCTGCCAGTTCTTGGCGACTTCGCCGCGCAAGAAATCGCGCGTGGCGGCCGCGAATTCCGAAAGTCGCATCGTCGCGGTGGCGGCCGGCGTGAAGGCGCCGAGAGCGCAGCGGATGGTCTCGCACAAATCAGGAATCGTACGTGCGGCTGCCGCGCGACGATCGCCTTGAACTTGGGAGAGAACGCCTAATGCTCTAGCGCCGCGATCGTCCGAGCTTGACTTTGGCGATCCGCATTCCAGCCAGGAGAACGAGGGCATAGAGAACCGCGCCGGCAAGGCCGAGGAACATAAGCTCAAACACATTAGCGAGGGGGCCGAGGCCAGCCGCCAGGCGCTGAGCGGGAGGGGCGGCAAAGAGCGCGAACACCGCCAGAGTGCAGCAAGCCGCGGTCACCGCCGTGGCCGTCTTCCACAAAAAGAGATCAACCTTCATGGCGCCCCGGCGGATCGCGAAAAAGCACAGGAGCAAGAGGTTGATCCACGCTCCGGCCGCCGTCGCGGCGGCAAGCCCTGGCGCGCCAAAGGGCTTGAACAGCACGATTTTCAAACCGACATTGATGGCGACCGCGCCAAGCGCGATCCGCATCGGCGTTCGCGTATCGCCCTGGGCTTGGAAGCTCGCGACGGCCGAACGCAAAAGGACGATCGCGACAAGCCCGAAGCCATAGGCCGTGAGCACTGCGGCGGCGGCGCGGGCCGCCTGCGCCGTGAAGGCGCCGCGCTGAAACACCCCGCGCATGATATCATCTGGGATCATGATGAAAGCGATGAAAAAAGGCGCCGTCAGCGCGAGCGAAAGCGCCATGGTTCGGTTTTGCGCATGCAGCGCAGCGCCCGGATTGCCTGCCGCGAAGAGCCTGCTCATCTCCGGCAAGAGAACGGTGCCCGCCGCAATTCCAATGACGCCGAGCGGCAATTGGTAGATGCGGTCGGCATAATAGATCGAGGAAACACCGCCGGTCGGCAGCATCGAACCGATGATGGTGTCGGCGAAAAGCGCGATCTGGGTGCCGGCCGCACCGATCACCGCCGGTCCCACCGACGCAAGGAAGCGCTTGATGTGTGTTGCCATCGCGGGGCCCGCGAAGCGCTCGAAAATTCCGGCGCGATAGGCGGCCGCCGAGGTCAGCATAAGTTGCAGCACGCCGGAGACCGTCAATCCCCAACTCGCCGCGAAGCCCCCATTGGTGAATAGAAAAGCCACGCCAAGGAAACCAATCATCGATAGATTCATCAAGACCGGCGCGAAGGCCGCGGCGGCGAAATGGCCGTGCGCGTTCAAGGTGCCAGATTGCAGTGTGACAAGCGTGATGAACAAAAGATACGGGAAGGTAATCCGGGTCAGCTTGACGGTGAGCGCGAATTTTTGCGGATCCGCGTGGAAGCCCGGCGCCAGAACGTCGATGAGAGCGGGGGTGAAGGCGAAGGCGAGTGCGACGACGAGGATTTGGGAGGCGAGCAGGCCCAGAAAAATCTGGCCAGCAAACAGCCGCGCGCGGGCAGGCCCTTCGGATCTAAGCACCCGCGCGTAGCTCGGGACATAGGCGGAATTGAAAGCACCCTCGCCAAAAATGGCGCGGAAATGGTTGGGCAGGCGCTGGGCCACGACAAAAGTGTCAGCGAGCAGACCCGCGCCGAGGACCGCGCCAAGCAGGACATCGCGCATAAACCCAGCGCCGCGCGAAAGCAAGGTCAAGCCGCCGACGGAAATCAGGCTTTTGTACATGAATGGTTTCGATTTACCCGGACCGTGTCCTCGCCAAGGAATCGTCCGCGGCCGGCGAGCCGATGCCTACGCGCTCTTCGATTAGATAGAGCGGCCGCCGTTTCACTTCGGCGAAGATGCGGCCAATATATTCCCCGATGACGCCAAGCGACAGCAATTGAATGCCGGCAAAAAAACTAATCGAAACGATCAACGAGGCAAAGCCTGGCACATCGCCGCCGAGAATAAGGGTGCGGATCAAATAATAACTCGCCAATGCCAGCGCCAGCCCCGATATCGCCGATCCGATAAAGGTCCAGACCTTGAGAGGCATCGTCGAAAAGGACATGAGACCGTCGAGCGCCAAAATCGTCAATTTGCGATAGCTGAATTTGGACGTGCCGTGGGCACGCGCCTCGACATCGAACGGCACGCCGATCGATTTAAATCCAATCCAGGCATAAAGCCCTTTGGAAAAGCGCGCGTGCTCGCGCAGCGCGCGAAGCGCCGTGACGGCCCGCGCGTCGAGAAGGCGGAAATCCCCGGCGCCCTCCGGAAGGCTCGTCTCTCCGACCGAGCCGAATATCTTGTAAAAGCGACGCGTCAAAATCCGCCGCAAGGGGCTATAGAGGCTGCGATCGCCTGGCTGCGCGAAAACATTTCTGTAGCCCTCGTGCCAGCGCGCGACGAAAGTCTCGATCAACTCTGGCGGATGTTGCAAATCGGCGTCCATGATGATCGCCGCGGATCCCGTTGCATAATCAAGGCCCGCCGCTATCGCGATTTCCTTGCCGAAATTCCGGCTCAGCGAAAGCGCGCGGATGCGAGGGTCTTTCTGATGCGCGGCGCGCAGACATTCGAGCGTATCGTCGGTCGAGCCGTCGTCGACAAAAATGATTTCGAACGAGGCTGCGCACCGCTCGAGCACCGGCACTAGGCGGGTCAGCAGAGGCTCTATGTTGTAAGATTCATTGTAGACCGGCGCGATCACGGAAAGCTCCGCGCCGTTCGCGCCCGCCGGCCCCGGGCCGGATGTTGTCATTTTTTAGAACCTCATGAAGCGTAACCGCGGCCATGCCGCGGTAAATGAAATCCCCGCTTAGGCTTTTGCATGGCATTGGGCAAGATTGCTTGCATATTTGCCGGAAGCCGGACTATCCCTAACTGGAGCGTTCGGACATCTTGCCGTAACGCGAGGGGTCGATCAGCGTGGGCACGGCCGGAGCGTATTTTTCGTTCTGCCTCTGCGCTGATGATTATGCGCTGTCGCCTGGCGTCAGCCGCGGTATTCTGGAAGCGCTTGGCACCGGCCGGCTGAGCGCGACAAGCGCGATGACAACCCGGCCATTCTGGCCGAAAGGTGCACATGAGTTGCGCCAATTCAGGGCCAAGGCCGACATCGGGCTTCACCTAAATCTCACGCTTGGCAGCCCGCTTGGATACATGCCTTCGTTCGCCGCCTCGGGCCGCCTGCCGGGGATAAGCCAGGTGCTTAAGGCCGCGCGGAAAAGCGAGTTACCGGAAGCCGAGATCGGCCGCGAAATTTCGCGCCAGCTCGACGGTTTTTGCGAGCATTTCGACGCTGCTCCCGCTTTTGTGGATGGGCATCAGCATGTCCAGGTTTTGCCGCAAATACGCACCACTTTGTTTGGGTGTCTCGAGGAACGGGGATTCTGCGGCAAGATCTGGCTGCGCGATAGCTCCGATCGTCCTTGGCGCATTCTGCGGCGCGGCGTCGAATTGCCAAAAGCGCTTGGGATTTCCTTGCTCGCCAGCGGCTTTGCACGGGAGGCTTCCGCGCGCGGTTACGCCACCAACGACGGATTTTCGGGATTTTCGGCCTTCGACCCAGGCCATGATTTCGCCGCCGATTTCGCCCGCTATCTTCGCGCGCCGGGCAGGCGCCACCTCATCATGTGTCACCCGGGCTATTGCGACGAGGAGCTCGTGGCGGCCGATCCGGTCACGCTCAGCCGCGAACGCGAGCTCAGCTTTCTTCTATCCCCCGCTTTCATGGCATTGCTCAACCGCAACCGCGCGCGGCTGGCGCGGCTTTCCGATGCCTTTTGCGGGGGAAACGCCACCACATGATATGCCTTCCGCCGGGGTGGCCGCCATCAAACGCTGCGATTTCGCCCGGCAAGCGGCACTTGACAGACCTGCCGTCACGGGGACCCTGAGCTTTCGCACGCCGGCGCCGAGCCGCGGAGAAACGCCTGCCCTCATTTGCAAAGACCAGCTGAGGGCAGGTCACAGCCGCTGGTCTAGGGTTAAGACCTGATTAACCATGTTTTGATTCAAGAGGTTGGTCAACCGATTTGGAGGCTAACCGAGGGAATCGCATTTGGTTTGGTTCAACGACCGGCAATGGGCGAAGATCGCGCCGCATTT
>JBOHJU010000028.1:0-15428 GCA_050728755.1 Methylocella sp. | reverse complement strand
CTTCAACAATGCGGCTATCGCGGCGCGCCACGCGCAAGCCGTGCATGGCGCCGAACGGGTGGCGATTCTCGATTTCGACGTGCATCACGGCAATGGAACCCAAGAGATTTTTTGGTCCGACCGCTCCGTTCTCTACGCCTCGACGCATCAAATGCCGCTGTTTCCCGGCACTGGCGGACGCGACGAGCGCGGCGAGCATGACAATATAGTCAATGCGCCGCTCAGGGCCGGCAACGATGGCGAGAATTTTAGAGAGGCGATGGAAGCGGTGCTGTTGCCTCGCGTAAACTCGTTTCGCCCGGATTTGATCGTCATCTCGGCCGGGTTCGACGCGCATCGTCTCGATCCGCTCGGCGGCCTCAATCTTGCCGAGGAGGATTTTGCTTGGGCAACAGAACAGCTGATGGAGATCGCCGGGAGACATGCGAGGGGCCGCATCGTTTCGGTTCTCGAAGGCGGCTATCACCTCGACGGGCTCGCCCGCTCCGCCGCGGCGCATGTGAGCGCGCTGATGGGGGCGTGATCAGCAAATTGTCCGGAATGATGAGTCAGTCGTACCGTCGCCGCGCGAGTCGCGATTCGAATCGCGGATTTGGATCAAACAAAATGTTGCGATAAGGTTTAGGCTGGGAATTTAATTGATCGATCAGCGGAGCACCGCAGCCGGGAAGTTGCCGGGAATATCCTTGCGCGGTCAATTGAGGGGTTTCGCTGCGCTCTATCCATCCTACGCGGGCTCGCCAACTCCATATCATCGTGAACTACGGTCAATTGCCCCCAATCGGCAACAGACGGACGCGGATTCGTAGTTCATCGAAAACAACGATGCTGCCTTGCTCCAGAGCGTCTGCAACGTTTGGCAAATTGGCCAGGAGGAGGGCCACTTGCTCCTTCGGACGCCGTTGCGATTCGCGCCGCAGAAGAATTACCGATGGCCTCGCCTCGTGGCGTAACGAGAGCAAGGCGCCAAAATCGGTATCCGCCGAGACGATCACTCGCTCGTCGCGCGCGGCAAGTTCGAAGATAGCCTGATCCTCCGCCGCCGCCATCCTATAATCGCGCACGTGGCAGGCCTCATGTCCGGCCCGCCGCAGGCCTTCCGCCACGAGCGGCGATAGCGCGTTGTCCACGAGAAATCTCACCCAACGTTGACCATTGGAAGCTCGCGTTCTTGCAGAGCTTCAGCGGCATAATGCAGCGCCTCGCGTATGTCCTCGTGTTCCAGATCAGGGAATGACTTAAGGATCTCTTCCTCAGTCATAGCCTCGGCAACCATCCCCACAATCGTGGCAATTGGGATACGCAACCCACGGATGCAGGGCATGCCACCCATCTGTTTTGGATCAACCGTAATTCGCGTGAATTTCATTCGTTTCACCTTTCAATCGATATCGGCGGTAGTCGTCATGTATGGCAATCAATATACAAATCCTCATCTCTCATGCAATTGATGGGTTTCGCCCGGATTCGATTGTCATCTGGGCAGGGTATGACGCGCATCGTCTCGATCCGCTCGGCGGTTTCAATCTTGTCGAGGAGGATTTTGCCTGGGCAACAGAGCAACTGATGGAGATCGCCAGGAGCCACGCACGGGGCCGCGTCGTCTCGGTTCTCGAAGGCGGCTACCACCTCGACGGGCTCGCCCGCTCCGCCGCGGCGCACGTGAGTGCGCTGATGGGGGCGTGAGTATCCTCATTTTTCTGCATCCACAGACTAGACAAGCATTCCAAACTGTCTCATAAGTGCTCTGTACGGAACAAATCGAGAACACGTCAATGAATCAGATGCTGAGTAGCGGGCTTTCACCCGAACCAGACTCCATGCGGGAGCCGCAGAGGTGGCGGCGCCGTCTGGAAGAACAAATAGAACGCCAATGGCAGCGGGTGCGCATCACTGGAGACCAACGCCGGTACCATCTCTCCGACAGCGCTACCTACGTACTTGATGATGCCCTTCACTGGCTCTCGGAGCTTCCTCCATCGTCAATCCATGCTGTTGTAACAGATCCTCCGTACGGACTAATCGAGTACGATGAAAAGAACCTGGCCAAGCGTCGTAGCGGAAAAGGGGGAGTTTGGCGCATTCCACCTTCGTTTGATGGCGCAAGCCGTAGTCCATTGCCGCGCTTCACGGTTCTCTCAAAAGAAGAAATAACGAATTTGCACGCCTTTTTCTGCGCACTTGCTTACGGCGCTATGCGCGCCTTAGTGCCGGGCGGGCACATCGTCATCGCATCAAACCCACTGCTCTCGTCGATGTCTTTTCACGCATTGCAAGAGACAGGGTTCGAGAAACGCGGCGAGTTCATTCGTCTCGTCCAAACGTTGCGTGGCGGATATAAACCAAAGGGCTCGGAAATCGACTTCCCTCATGTTTCAGTAATGCCGCGCTCGTGTTGGGAGCCTTGGGGAATTTTCCGAAAGCCGATTGAGGGAACAGTAGCTGACAACCTACGTATTTGGGGAACGGGGGGATTACGTCGCCCTTCCTCCGGCGCAGCGTTACGGGATATCATCTCCTGCTCCCCTACTCGTGGGAAAGAACGTGATGTCGCCCCGCATCCTTCCCTCAAACCACAACGCTTTATGCGTCAAATCGTGCGGGCATCGCTGCCACTCGGAGTAGGGATCGTCTATGACCCATTTGCGGGTAGCGGCTCCACCCTGGCAGCCGCCGAAGCGGTCGGATATCGGTCGGTCGGAACCGATCACAGCGCTGACTACGTGGAGCTGAGCCGCAAAGCATTTCCAAGCTTAGCGGCTCTGCCAGTCGCACCTGAGCAATGAAACCAGATCAGCTTTTTGCAGAATTTGAGAAGGGCTTTCCCGCTCGAAAGTTTTCAGCCGGGCTCTTGGTAGCGTTCATCGATTTTCTAATCGAACTCGGAACGCCCGGACAAGGATTTCAGTCTTTTGCTGAAATGTTAGAGAAATATCCACGACAGACGACCACCTCGGCTGGGCAGCGAGCAAACCAATTAATCGTTTCGATAGGCGGAAAAACGCTTGGTATCCGTCCTTTTTATAACGCGGTTGAAAAGTATTTTCGAGCAGAACACAAGCGCTTTGATTATCCCAGCTGTGCGCCGCATGCGACACAAGCGTGGCAGGACTATATACATTGGCTTGACGTTTTAGTAGCTTTGTCAGCTGACGAATTGAAGGAACTGCGAGCTCAAGTGTGCCAATATGTGCTCGATACACTGAAAAGCCAAGAATTTGATCCAACGTCAGTCGCTGTCGAACCACCGTTATTTCGCCTAGTGTTGGACGGCTTCGAAATGACCGCCCACAGAGGGGAGCCTTCAGGCGCATCCTTTCAAGGCATCGTTTTCGGTTTTCTGCGCGCGGATAATCCGCATCTACAAATTGAGATTGAAAAGGTGCGTACCGGCTCAAAGCGCTTGCAGCGCGTTGGAGACGTCGATGGTTGGGAAGGCGGTCGCCTCGCGATTTCCGCCGAAGTAAAGCAGTACAATTTAAGCATGAAAGCGATTCCGCAACTGGAAGGTTTCGCCAATGAAACTGGGCGCAGGGGCGCGCTTGGCGTGGTTGCAGCACAGGGATTCGAAGAAGGTGTGCGTTCCGCTCTGGAAGGCCTCGGTTTGATTTCGCTTGATATCGATGACATGCTGAGGATCGTTGAGCTTTGGGACCCAATCAAACAGCGCACGGCTGTTACCTCCTTCCTCTACTACGCTAAGCACATCGAAAAGAATTCTTCACTTTCTACACGCCTCGATGCGTTTCTTGAAGCAGCCGCAGCGGAGTGGCTCGCCGAGCGAGCTGGCGAGGCTGCCCCTTCCAGCAGATCAACTTGAATGACCGTCATCGAGCTGTCTGATTGATCAGCTAATCCACTGCAGAACGCGCCCTCACGGTTGGACCGTGGTCTTCCCGGTTCGATCAGCCGTGGCGCCATGGCGGCGGAACGATAAGGATAGTTGCCCGTTCTCCCTTGGGCTTCGCTTGTGAAGCGGCAATATTTTGGGATCAGGGCAATGCGCCGGGGCTGGAAGGCATGGATTCTCGCGATCATAACGACCATCGCGTTTGCATCGGACGCGGGCGCAAAACCTTCGGCGTCCAAACGGACTGTGCATTATAAGCTGGTCATGCATCCCCGTAGCTATCTCCGCAGCCTCGGGCAGGGAGACTGGCGCGTCCTCACTGCCCGCCGCGCGCATGGGAGTGGGACCCGCTGTGTCGCGCTTGTCGGCGATCCCGACAGCGGGCTCGGCTTTTATCCGCTGCCGATCCGCTATCGCATTGGCGCTTGGCGCTATCGCCTGACGCATCGGCGCCCGCCGTGGCAAAACCCCGTTCTCTTTGCGATCGCCGCCGACGCCGCCCGCTACAATTATTGGATACCGGCGAATGAGGGCTATCGCTACGGCGTCTTCAACCCGGTTGATGGGGTAGGAACGCCGTTCTTTGGCGGCTATTACGGCTCTGCTGGTGAAGACGATGAGCGCCCGTTTCCGTTCGGCCGGCCCTATACCCACTGAGCTAATTGTCCGGTGGGTTGAGAAACCGCCAACCCGGAGCCTACTCCAGCCCCTCGCTAGACGAAATTTCGAAGTCGAAGCCTGAGAGGCCGACATACGGCATCGGCCTCGCAGTGCGCAGGCGGATCGAGGAGATCTCGAGATCGCGCAGGATCTGGGCGCCGATACCGGTATTGCTATATCGGGTCACGATCGGTGGTTTAACAAGTCTTGAAAGCAGAGGGTTCGTTCGATAATGTTGGACTTTCGCCTAAACCGGCGGTGATCAGCAAAGACCAAAACTTGCGGGTAATTGAAAGCTTCGCTTGCTCTTCAGGATGAGAATGAGACTTTTGAAACTGGCTTTCAAGACTCTCCCCCGGTTCGCTCGCTGTCCAGCGGATCGACGACACCGTCGATCAGATTGGCTTCGAACAGGTTTTCGGAGGCGAGCGTCCGGCGCAACGGACGCAGGCACTGTAGCGTCGCCGTGATCTCATCCTCGCGCGCGAAAAGCGCCGCCCGCGCCTCGGCCACGCTCGCCGCGTGAAAGCGGCAAGTCTCGCCAGGACGCATTTGCGCGAGCCTGCCGATGTCCGCGCGGGCGACATGACCAAGCTTTGGATAGCCGCCGGTCGGCTGACGGTCGGCCATGAGAACAAGCGGTTTCTTGTCGCCGGCGATTTGGATCGCGCCAAGCGCAGTTCCGTCGGACACGATATCATATCCCCCCGCGTGCGCGATATCCGGCCCATCGAGCCGATAGGCCATGCGGTCGGCCATCGGTGTTAGCGTGAATGCGCCAGAAAAAAATTCGCTCAGAATCTCCGGAGTAAAATAATCGTCTTGCGGGCCAAGCACGACGCGAAACGGATCCGGCGCGGGGGCAAGCCAGGGCGCGTCGATCATTGCCTCGAAGCTTGCGCCATGAAGCCTCCTTTCCGGCGCGGCGGACAAGACATCGTCCGCCCGGAGCATTCGCCCTTCTATCCCGCCCATCGCCGAGCGCGTATGGGTTGCCCGGCTGCCCATCACAACTGGCGTCTCGAAGCCGCCTTCGACCGCGAGATAAGCGAAGGCGCCAAAATCGCCAGCCCGCGCCGCCAGGGCCTCGCCTGCCTGCAACAGGAGGCGCGCCGCGGTTGGCAGCCGCTCGCCATCGCGCCGCCAGGCAAAAGCCCCGCCCGCAAAGGCAAGCGCGAGCGGCGCGCCTTCGCAGATGACCTCAAGGCCGCCGATCGACACTTCGATTGCTGCCGCGCGGTCGCCGTTGCCAAGCGCAAAATTGGCAGTCCGGAAGGCAACCCAGTCCATGGGTCCCGCCGGGGTCACGCCGAAGCGCAGATAGCTGTGGCGCCCGCCGTCCTGAATGGTCGCGCCCGGACCGGCGCGCAGCACGCGCAGGCCTCCGCCCATGTCAGGTCTCGTCCAAATATTCGTGGCGTGCGCAAAGCTCTCCGGCCTCAGCGGCCGTGCTCAAAACATCGAAGGCGGCGGGATCGATCCGTTCAAAGCAAAGTTCGTCGCCGACGCCGGCAAAAAACGCCTGCTCGCGCAAGGTATCGAACATTTTGACCGGCGTGCGGCCGATCGCATACCAGCCGGTTGGCATGGCGCAGCCGGCGATCAGCGCCTGGCCGCCCGCGATCAGCAACGATCCGGGCGAAACTGGGCCCCGCGGCACGGCGCGGCGCGAGATCGCGAGTTCTCGTGCGAGGCCGCCTAGAAACGTGAATCCCGGCGCAAAACCGTACATATAGACACGGTAGCGCGCGCCTTGGTGCAGATCGATAATGCGCGCGCGCGGCAAACCGAGAAGCGCTTCGATTTCGGCAATGTCCTCGCCGTGCGGCGGATCATAGCAGGCTGGGATGTGCCAGAGTTTTTGCCGCGTCCGAGGCGGGGCCGACGCGTATTCGAGCTCTGCGAGGGCATCGGCGAGCGCGTCTGCCGCCAAGCGGCGCGGATCGAAATGAATCAGCAGCGAACGATAGGTCGGCACGGTCTCGGTCACGCCTTCCCATTTCGCTTGGCCGATGGCAGCGTCGAGTGCCAAAACCCGGTCATGGATCTTGGGGTCGATGGTGTCACCGAATTCGACAACGAGCGCGGATTCTCCAGCAGGCAGATAGCGTGGCTTGGGCACATCTGTCATGCCGGAGCCTCCTCAAACCGGCGCGAAGGGCGCGAGCACGATGCCCGCACTTTCGAGGCGCGCACGCACCGCCCTTGCCATGGCAATCGCGTTCGGGCTGTCGCCGTGGACGCAGATGGAATCGATGCGCGTGACCAAGCGCTTGCCGGTGGTTGTGATGATCGCGCCTTCCGAAACCATGGCCGCGGCGCGGGAGGCGGCTTCCCCCGCATTATGCAGGACGGCGCCGGGGCAGGATCTGTCGGCGAGAAGGCCTGCATCCGTATAGGCGCGATCGGCAAAAATTTCGCGCGCGACCGCAAGCCCCTGCGCCAGTCCAGCCGTCTCCAATTTCGTTGCCGCAGGCACGAGAAAGGCAAGGCCTCTATCGACAGCCTTTATTGCACGGGTAATCGCTTGCGCAACCAGTTCATCCGCAGCCGCGATATTGCTCAACGCGCCGTGGATTTTGACATGAGTAAGCCTTGCCCCGGCGTAGGCTGCAAGCGCGCCTGCTGCGCCGATTTGATAGGCGATAAGCCTTTCAATTTCGCCAGGCGTGTGCGGCAGTCTGCGCCGCCCGAACCCCCAGAGGTCGGGAAATCCAGGATGCGCGCCGATCGCAACTCCATTCGCCTTCGCGGCCTTAAAAGTTTGCGCCATGATCTCCGGATCGCCGGCATGAAAGCCGCAGGCGACATTGACGCTCGTGACAATATCGAGCATGGCGGCATCGTCGCTGATCCGGTAGGCGCCAAAGCCCTCGCCGCAATCGCAGTTCAGATCGACGCGGCGCATGGCTTCGCACCTTTATGGCGGCGAAAATTTCACGAGTGCCACACCTATGTCACTTTGTTGCAACGAAGTCCCCGCGCGAATAACCCTGCGCATAGAGCAATGCGGTCAGATCGCCGTGATCGACTCGCGCATGGGCGGCGGCGGAGACCTTGGGTTTGGCGCGAAAGGCAACGCCAAGCCCCGCGGCTTCGAGCATTGCGAGATCGTTGGCGCCGTCGCCTACCGCGAGAGTCTCCTCGGCGGAGAGGCTGAGCTTTTCGCGCAAACGCGTGAGTGCCGCGAGCTTGGCGTCCTTGCCGAGGACGGGCGTTTTGACAAGCCCGCTAAGCCGGCCGTACTCGCTGAGAACAAGTTCGTTCGCCTGATGTTCGTGAAAGCCGATCATTTCCGCGATGATAGATGTAAAGACCGAGAACCCGCCCGAAACGAGCACGGTATGCGCACCGTTCGCCCGCATGGTTTGGACCAAGGCGCGTCCGCCCGGCGTCAAGGTGATTTTATTCGTGATCACGCCCAAGACGGTAGCGCGGTCGAGGCCCTTGAGCAAAGCAGTTCGCTCGCGCAACGCCGGCTCAAAAGCGATTTCGCCGCGCATGGCGCGTCCGGTGATTTCCTCGACAAGGGCCCGCTTGCCGATTTCAGCGGCGAGCTCGTCGATACATTCTTGGCCGATCATGGTCGAATCCATGTCGGCCAGCAAGAGCTTCTTGCGCCGCCCTTGCACCCATTGCACGACGACATCGACGGGGGTATTATCGAGAGCGGAGCGCACTCCGTCGGCGATCGTGCTTGCGCCGGCGGCGGGTCCGGGCTCGAACGCAATGTCGGCGGCAATACCAGGATCGAGCCAGCGGAACGCCCCTGGCCGTCTTAAGGCTTCGGCTGCCCGCCGGAGCATGTCTCTGGTCAAAACCGGAAATGCCGGATCGCAGACAAGCGTTGCAACATGCGTCATCGGGCGTCTCGGATAACTCGCTTCGCCGGAGCCCTGTCGTTGCCTGGCGGTGGGATCGATTGGCGTTATCTCATCCCAAGAAAGGGATCAAACGCAACTCCCATCGAAGAATCATGGCCGCGGCGAAGGGTTCCCTTCGCGGCGCTTGCCTGCTATCCCGGCCCCTATGACCACGCACGTGCTCGAAAACATCCGCAATTTTTCCATTGTCGCCCATATCGACCATGGCAAATCCACCCTCGCCGACCGGCTCATCCAGGCCACCGGCACGGTATCCGAACGGGACATGGTCGAGCAGGTGCTGGATTCGATGGATATCGAGCGCGAGCGCGGCATTACCATTAAGGCGCAGACGGTGCGTCTCGAATACGAGGCGCGCGACGGCAAGACTTATATTTTGAATTTGATGGACACCCCGGGCCACGTCGATTTCGCCTATGAAGTGTCGCGTTCGCTCGCCGCCTGCGAAGGCTCGCTGCTGGTGGTGGACGCGAGCCAAGGCGTCGAGGCGCAGACCCTTGCCAACGTCTATCATGCGCTCGACGCCGGCCATGAGATCGTGCCGGTATTGAACAAGATCGATCTTCCCGCCGCCGAGCCCGAGCGCATCAAGCGCCAGATCGAGGATGTGATTGGGCTCGATGCCGCGCAGGCCGTGCTCATTTCGGCGAAGACCGGGGAGGGCATCGATCAAGTCCTGGAGGCGATCGTCACCCGCCTGCCGCCGCCGAAAGGGGACGCGGCCGCGCCCTTGAAGGCGCTGTTGGTCGATTCCTGGTACGATGCCTATCTCGGCGTCGTCGTGCTCGTGCGCGTCATCGACGGGACGCTCAGGAAAAACCAGAACATCAAAATGATGGGAACGGACGCCCGTTACGAGATCGACAAAATTGGGGTGTTCCGGCCAAAAATGCAAGATGCGGCGGCGCTGGGACCCGGCGAAGTCGGCTTCATCACCGCGCAGATCAAGGAGGTCGCCGACACGCGAGTCGGCGACACGATCACCGATGCACGCCACCCTTGCGCCGAAGCGCTGCCCGGCTTTAAGCCGGCGCAGCCGGTGGTTTTCTGCGGCCTGTTTCCGGTCGATGCGGCGGATTTCGGCGATCTTCGCGCGGCCATGGGACGGCTTCGCCTGAACGACGCGAGCTTTTCCTACGAGATGGAGAGCTCGGCGGCTCTGGGCTTTGGTTTCCGCTGCGGGTTTCTGGGGCTTCTGCATCTCGAAATCATTCAGGAGCGCCTCGAGCGCGAGTTCAATCTCGATCTCATCGCGACCGCGCCGTCCGTCATCTACCGGATTGTTAAACGCGGCGGGAATATGCTTGAATTGCATAATCCGGTCGATCTGCCGGATCCGGCGAAGATCGAGGCAATCGAAGAGCCCTGGCTTCGCGCGACGATCCTGACGCCGGACGATTATCTCGGCGCGGTCTTAAAGCTCTGCCAGGAGCGGCGCGGGGAGCAGGCCGATTTGAGCTATGCCGGGAGCCGCGCGATGGCGAGCTATGATTTGCCGCTCAACGAAGTCGTGTTCGATTTCTACGACCGCCTGAAATCGATCTCGAAAGGCTATGCGAGTTTCGATTATGCGCTCACGGATTATCGTCCGGGCGATCTTGTGAAGATGTCTATTCTCGTCAACTTCGAGCCGGTCGATGCGCTCTCCATGCTGGTCCATCGCGACCGCGCCGAGGCGAGGGGCCGCGCCATGGTTGAAAAGCTGAAGGAGCTGATCCCGCCGCACATGTTCCAGATTCCGATCCAGGCGGCGATTGGCGGCAAGATCATCGCGCGGGAGACGGTGAGGGCGCTGCGCAAAGACGTAACCGCGAAATGCTATGGCGGCGACGTCACCCGCAAGCGCAAGCTCCTGGAAAAGCAAAAGGCGGGCAAGAAGAAAATGCGGCAATTCGGCAAGGTCGAGATTCCGCAGGCAGCATTTATCGCGGCGTTGAAGATGAATGGTTGAGGGCAATGAGGAACTCAGAACGGCGGACCGCTCTCCGGTGAATCTTCGCCGTCCGCTTGGTTGCTCCACTGATTTGAGCGCTCACTGATTATTTGGAGAGCGCTATCCCGAGCGAGCAAGAAAGTTTCAATCGCCTCATTCAAAGAAGCCCGTGAAAGCAACTCGTAATCACCCCGATTCCAAACCTCGGCCTCCCGCCGCACCCCATCATCGAGCAGTCTCTTCGGAAAAAACACGATCTCTGCAGCAGAATCTTGAAAATCGGTAAGAGACAAGAACGCATCTTCGTAAACCGTCATTAACAGACGTCTTTGAAAGAGCGATAGCGATAGCGCATTCCATCCACAGATAAATATAGGAAGGAACCGGCCGTTCTCCCGAATAATTGATAATGGCGCTACCGGAACAATAATGTCGCGCGAGACGCGAAAATACTCTGGCTCAAATTCTATTGGATTTTGACATCGATACTGGCGTTGCGCGTCATAGTTAAAAAATGCATCGATGAGTGATTTATTATGCTCTCGGCCAGCAAATGGGCCTGTTCCAATCGCGATACGCATCGCTGTATTGTGATCAATGCCGAGTTCGATGCGATCCTTGATCGCTTTGTAACCTGGCTTGTAGGTAAACTTAGGTCTTCCAAATATCCATTCTAAGATTGATTTAGCGCTTTTTACTGGATCATGGTGAACAAACCTTACCCAGTTTGGTCCCGCAGGTGGATGATCCAATTTTCTAATTAGCCTAGGATAAGGATTTTTCATCAATGCCTCACTGAGTCGTCATACCAGCTCTGTATAAGCTCATCCGATATTTTCATGGAAGAGTTCACTCGTCCCTCGTGATTCCACACCTTATCCCAGGGGCCGCCAGGCTTGTGTGATAAAGTCACAAGAGCACTGGGGGCGATGTGGATGTAGGCCGCAACCGCTTGACGAAGAAATTCGGCATCCGCAGCCGGTAACACGAGTTTGCAGACCTCCCGCAGACCCGTGCCCGCGTTGATTCGGGTCGCTCTGGATGTGATTGGTTTGTCGTTGAAGATCTTAAAGGCGTGGTAGATTTCACGAAATACAGGGCCATATTCCCAAGCTTCAATCTTTGCGCTGACTAAAGGACGACCGAAATGTACTAGATAGCTTGCATGGAGAAAAAAGAGAACTTTGTTAATCGCAAGATTAGATAGCGATCGGCTCTCTGCTTCAGCGCAGTCGAGAACCCAATTTGCTATTGCCCGAACATCATGAGCCATTCATGATTAAAACCATGTTCGCGTTCCGTTCGCAAGGAGAGAGACATCAAAAAGGTGGCGAAACTAAGGCGCAATGATTTTCCAGCGCTAGCAACTCCATCGCCCTAAAGAAAATCTCTGAGCCAAATCATCGCGCGTCCCATCGCGCCAATACCGTGGCGACCTCGCTGCCAACACTTCGCCGCGACCGCTGCGCCAGCTTGCGCGGCCCAACCACGGCAATGCCGGAACAAGGCGGAACCGGAGCCAGCATGGCAAACCTCCCAAAAGTTGTTTGCCGTGGTGAATCAGACAACAGCAGATTCCTCCCAATGACTTGATAGAGGGCTTTAACCTTGGCCAAAAACGTAACAGCACCCAGAAAATTATGTTCCAGGCTATGCTATTCTCGCGCCACAAGGGCCGTCGCGCGATGCACATCGGCGGCACCATTTTCGCAATCCGCGAAATCCGAGCGTCATGATGGCTGATCCAGAACAACGCATTCTCCTCATCATCGGCGGCGGCATCGCGGCGTATAAGGCGCTCGATCTTATCCGGCGCCTGCGCGAGCGGGGGTTTTTCGTGCGCGCGGTCATGACCGAGGCGGCACAAAAGTTCGTGACCAAGCTCGCGGTCGAAAGCTTGACCGAAAACAGGGTGTTCGACGATCTCTTCGCGCTGACCGAAGACTCAAGCATGGGCCATATCGAACTTTCCCGCGAGTCTGGTCTTCTCGTCGTTGCCCCCGCCACGGCGGACATTCTTGCCAAGATGGCGCATGGCTTAGCGGGCGATCTCGCTTCGACCCTGCTTCTCGCTACCGACAAAAAAATCCTCGTCGCGCCCGCGATGAACTTGCGCATGTGGCTGCATCCGGCGACCCAACGCAACGCCGCGATCTTGCAAAGGGATGGGGTGGTTTTTGTCGGTCCAGAGGACGGCGGCATGGCATGTGGCGAATATGGTCCCGGCCGGATGAGCGAGCCGCTCGCGATCCTTGCGGCGATCGAGCAAGCTTTGGCGAGCGGCACGCGCCTCGCATTGCCCGCGGACGTTTCCGCCAAGCAAGAGGCCAGGGGCGCGCTCGCCGGCCGGCGCGTGCTGGTGACCTCGGGGCCGACGCACGAGCCAATCGACCCGGTGCGCTATATCGCCAATCGCTCGTCGGGCAAGCAGGGCCACGCGATCGCCGAAGCCGCCGCCGCCGCCGGCGCCGATGTCGTGCTTGTGTCGGGGCCTGTAGCGCTCGCCGACCCAACGGGCGTGAGGACCATTCATGTCGAAACCGCGCGGGAAATGGTTAAGCAAGTCGAGGCGGCGCTACCAGCCGATATTTTTATCGGCGTCGCGGCGGTCGCCGATTGGCGAGTGGCCGAGACCGCACCCGAGAAGATCAAGAAAGATGCAAAGCAGGCGGCTTGTCTGACGCTCGTCGAAAATCCGGATATTCTGGCGGCGATGGGGCGGCGTTCCAAGGACCGCCCGGCCTTGGTCGTTGGCTTCGCCGCCGAAAGCGAACAGCTCGCGGAAAACGCGCAAGCCAAACTCACAGCCAAAAACTGCGACATGATTGTCGCCAATGACGTGAGCGGAGCTTCCGGCGTCTTAGGCGGCGAGAACAATAAAGTGTTGATATTAACCAAAAAAGGCAAGGAGTCTTGGCCCTGGATGACCAAGCAGGAGGTGGCGCGCCGGCTTGTTGCGCGGCTCGCCGCAATGTTTGCGGAAACCGGCCGATGAACACGGCAACCGTCAGGGTCGGATTGAAACGCTTGCCGCATGGCGAAGGATTGCCCCTGCCCGCCTATCAGACCCGGGGGGCCGCGGGAATCGATCTTCTCGCTGCCCTGCCGCGCGACACGAAAATCGTGCTCGAACCGGGTGGCAGGCGCCTGGTTCAGACCGGCATGGCGCTCGCTATCCCGCAAGATTACGAGGCGCAGGTTCGGCCGAGATCCGGGCTTGCGCGCGACCACGGCGTTACCGTTTTGAACGCGCCGGGAACGATCGATTCCGATTATCGGGGCGAGGTCCTGGTACTGTTGATCAATCTCGGCGACGAACCCTTCGAGATCGTCAGGGGCGCACGGATCGCCCAGCTCGTCGTCGCGCCGCTAGCAAACGCCGTGCTCGTCGAAGTCGGGGAATTGGCCGCGACGGCGCGGGCAAGCGATGGGTTCGGATCAACCGGGCGAGCGGCCGGCCGGGAGGATCCACAGTGATCCTTCTCTCCCGCCGCGGCCATCTCGCTCTCGCCGCGGTCGTCGATATAGCGATCCATGCGCGGCCGCTCCCGATCGCCGCAAAGGCTCTGGCAGCACGCCTCGAACTGCCGCCGCGCCACCTTGAGGGATTGCTGCAAACCCTTGTTCACGCCAATATTTTGAAAGGTGTGCGCGGCCCGCGCGGCGGCTATGAATTGGCGCGGGAGCGCCGCCGGATCACCACGGCTTCGGTTTTGCGCGCCGTAGCGAGCGAGAACGGAGGCGACGAGGCGCCGCGCTGCCGGCTGGTCCAGCAGTTGGTCGCGCCGATTGTCGAAGCGGCGGGCAGGGCTTTTCTGGATGAGCTTGAAACCATCACCATCGACGATATCTGCCGCCGCGCGGAAGATTTGAAGCTGGGCGACGAAAAAAACGTGGGCGCCGACTTCACGATTTGATCCATTCGGCACGCGCAAGCGAGACCGTCTCCCGCGGGCCGGTCTCCGCCGCCGCCGTTTTTGCTGAACCTTCAGTACACTTTCCGTCGCATCTTCGGTCATCTGGGGGATGCCGGTTAGGTAGGGTTGCCGGCAAGTTAGCAAATTCCCGTGCCGGTTGCCGTCTACGCGAGAAGCGATGGCCCCGGCCCCGTCGGACCCGACGGTGTTTTTCGAGTTCAATCCTGATCCCGGCGCCCGCGCCGGCCATCGCCAGCACAACCGCGACCTACGACACACGTCTGCTTTTGCTGCCGACGGGGCTAGTCATGCTTTCCGCCTTGTCCGATACGGCGCTTTCGAAATGCAAATCTACACGCCCTCCGGCGGCCCGAACCCTTCCTGGAGGCCGCACATCACCCATGTGCCGCGGCATTTTACATCCCGGCCGCACCTATCGTCTGCACGGACGTCAGCTGAATGGTTTGTCGCAGGGCCTGCGCCTATGGCGACGACCAGCAACGATTGCTGCTATGCCGGCCGGACCGGGCATTCGATCGATATCAGCACCCGCACGCCAAGGATGTAAAGCAAAACGAAATCACGGGATGCGTCCGACACGATTCGGCGCCGAAGACCGTGTTGCCGGCGGAAATCGGTGCCGGCGATATATTGCGTGCAGCATTTGTTCTGGAACCGGAGTTGGCCGAGCGATCCAATCCCCTGGCTTCACCTTCTACCAGGACGGCACCGGCCAGAAAATCGCAGAAGCGGTAGCACGCCTCCTGGCGGGTGGGCGATCGGTCTGACGTCTCCGGAAAGGATCAATGCACGCTTACCATTTCGAGTTCTTGGCTCATCGCGTTGGCCACCGCGGCGTCGCGCGAATCGGTGACAATGATCGGCGTGCCATCGGCGGCAAGCAGGGCGAAAAGCTGGAGGCCGGGCTGGATCGCCGGTGCCGCCGGGAAAAGCCGCCCCACGTCCTCCGAACGGATAGGTTTCAGATAGGCAACACGGCCACCGCCAAGACTCGCCAGCTGGTCGTCGGTAAGTAAGGGCCGGGACAAAGTATTGTTGTTCGTGTTCAACATCAAAGCGTCTCCTTCCATGGCGGTCTCCCGGAGACCGCCGCGCCGCAAACCATTCCGCGCGCCGCACATTCCTCTTTCGCAAGCCGTCCTCTTTCGCAAGCCGTGTGGCTC
>JBOHJU010000027.1:0-15626 GCA_050728755.1 Methylocella sp. | reverse complement strand
CGATCTCCCCCAACGCGTCCCATAAAGTCCGAATCATCGCGAACCACCTCCAAATGGCGATTCGCCAATAGAATCCATCCCCTCGGGAATGTCAGCAACCCTCCCTGCGGTTTATTGAATCACCCTGTTCGACCCGCCGCTCGCTCAAGCCTCTTCCCCGGGCGCCGCGGCGAGGCCGCGTTTGCGCAAAAGCGCGCCGGGTTTTGCCACGCGGCCGCGAAACGCCTGGTAGGCTTCTTCCGGATCGCTTCTATAGCCCGGGGAATAAATATGGTCGTGCAACTTGTTGGCGAGCATCGGATCGAAAATATCGCCGCGCTCCTCGAAAGCTTCGAATCCGTCGGCGTCGAGAACTTCCGACCAGAGATAGCTGTAATAGCCCGCCGCATAAGACTCGCCCGAAAAGACGTGCTGGAAATGCGGCGTGCGGTGGCGCATCGCGATCGAGGCAGGCATGCCAAGTTGCTCGAGTTGTTTCTTTTCGAAGCCAACGATATCGATCGCACCCGCGTCCAATTCTAGGTGCAGCGCGAGATCGACCATGGCCGAGGCGGTATATTCGACCGTCGCAAATCCCTGGTTGAACTGGCGCGCCGCAAGCAAGCTCCGCAAAAGCGCCTCCGGGATAGGCTCGTTTGTCTCATGATGCAGCGCGAAACGCCGCAACACCTCCGGTTCCTCCAGCCAATGTTCGTAAAGCTGCGACGGAAATTCGGCGAAATCGCGGGCGACGTTGGTGCCCGAGATCAACGGATAGGTTACATCGGACAGCATGCCATGCAGCGCATGGCCGAATTCATGAAACAAGGTGCGCGCATCGTCGAAGCTTAAGAGGCAGGCTTGCCCCTCGCCGGCCTTGGCGAAATTCAAGACATTGACCACAATCGGCCGGACCGCTCCGTCGAGCTTTTGTTGCTCGCGAAAGGAACTCATCCAGGCGCCGCTGCGTTTCGAGGGCCGCCCGAAATAATCGCCGATAAAGAGCGCGATTTCTTGTCCGTCGCGCCCCGTGACGGTCCAGGATCGTGCGTCTGGATGGTACAGCGGCACGTCCTTGCGTTCGCTGAAAGACAGGCCAAAGAGCCGGTTCGCGGTAAAAAACGCGGCTGCAATCATTTTGTCGAGTTGCAGATAGGGTTTGATGCCGGCCTCGCCGATGTCGAACTCCGCCTTCATGCGCTTTTCGGCATAGTAGCGCCAATCCCACGGCGCGATCTCGCAATTGCCGCCCTCGCTGGCCGCGATCACCTCCAAGGCCGCCTCTTCGCGCCGCGCCCGGGTGAGGGCCGGCGCCCACACCGAATGCAAAAGGTCTAGCGCCGCTTGCGGGGTTTTCGCCATCGTATCGGCCAAGCGGAAGTGCGCGAAACTTTCATGCCCGAGAAGCCGCGCGCGCTCGGCGCGCAACCGCACCATTTCGGATGCAATGCCGCGATTGCCGGTCAACCCGCCGGCTTCGCCGCGTTGCGCCCAGGCGCGAAATGCCTTTTCCCGAAGGTCGCGGCGGGCCGAGAATTGCAGGAAAGGCTCGACGCTCGAACGCGACAAGGTGATGCCATGCGAGCCTTGAAGACCGCGGTCCGCCGCCGTCCGCGCCGCGGCGGAGACGAGCGAGGCAGGAAGCCCGGCGAGATCATCCCCATCCGCGAGAACCAGCACATAAGCTTTTTCATCGGCGAGAACGTTTTGCCCGAATTTGGCGCCAAGCGTTGCGAGGCGCTCATCGATTGCGGCAAGCCTCGCCTTGGTTGCTTCCGGAAGACCGCCGCCATTGCGCAAAAAAGCGATATGATAGCGCGCGAGAACCTGCGCCTGCTCGGCATCGAGTCCGAGTTTTTCGCGCCGGGCGTGCAGCGCCTCGATACGCCGGAACAATGCGTCGTTCAGGAAAATTTCGCTGCGATGACGGGCAAGTTTTGGCGCCATCTCGCGTTCGATCGCCTCAATCTCGTCATCGGCGTCGGTGCGCGCCAGATTGAAAAAAACCGAACGGATGCGGGTAAGATCCCGGCCGCTTCGTTCAAGCGCCTCGACTGTATTCGCAAAGGAAGGCGGATTTGGCCCGGCCGCGATTGCCGCGATCTCGGCTTGCGCAAGGCCAAGCGCGATCTCAAAGGCTTGGCCAAAGTGCATTGGCTTCAGGCGATCGAACGGCGGCGCGCCGAAAGGCCCAGTCCACGGTTCGAAAAGCGGGTTTGGCTCGCGCTTCTGGTCCATCTCGTTTGCCTTAATGTTCCGGCGCGAAGACGCCGATTAATCTTCTGGCCCCCGCATAATAGGCGGAGCTACGCGGGCCTTGGATTCGCCTCCGAATATGAGGGAGCGCAGTTGCCCCGTCCCAATAACTCGGTCGAGTTCTATGAAGGCAAAGAACGGCATCAACACAACGAACATGATGATTCCGACTATGAGTATTCCCTGCATTGTTCCGCCACCGATATCGGAAATGCTTTGAGAAAGCGTCATTCCATGCAATACTCCGATAAGCGCTTCCTCGATTATACGGAAGCATATCAGTATCACGGCAAACACAGCAGACTTAAACATGATTGGATAGATGAGCGGCCTATTTTTTAATTTGTCTCCAACATGAAAGAACTCCGCGACCAGCACGACCTTTGCCAAGGCCAATGCATTGATAATGGCAAATCCTTGTTGGAAAATCAGGCTCTCTTCATTCAAAACGAGCGCTTTATGAAGTGAAAACAAACTCAACAGAACCCAAATATAGATAAATATCCAGAATAGCTTTCTCGTTTCCTCGGTGGCTACAGATTTCAGGCGAAGCAGCCGTTCATTTACCATGTTCCGATCTCCATGCGACGTGGCCAAGCGACGCGGCAGGATGCCGGGGTTAGGCGCGTACGGCAATCCCCGAAGCCGGACAAGGCATCATCCTCGTCTCGTTCGACCCTTTTCTATGGTGCATCGCGCGGCGCGGCGGCGCGGGCAAGCCGGTCGTTGATCGCCTCGCCCAAACCTTCGTGAGGGATCGGCGCGACCGCGATGCAGGCAGGTTCTCGCGCGTCAAGCTCGCGCAAAAAAATAAAAAGATTTGCCGCGGCCTGCACGAGATTCCGGCCTAGCGAAAGATCCAGCACATTTTTGCCTTCGCCAAAAATCCCGCCGAAATCGAGGCCCGCCTCGCCCGCGTCGCGTGTTGCCGCCTCAAGTCGCAATTTTGCACGCGGGGCGTAATGGGATTGCGACATTCCCGGCGAACGAACCGGGCCTAGGCCCGCGGGTTCCCCAAGCGGATGGCCAAGCACGGCCTCGATGTCCGTTCTCGCGATTCCGCCTGGCCGCAACAAACGCGGGCACCCGTCGAGACATGCGACGACCGTCGACTCAAGGCCCACGGGGCAGCGCCCGCCATCGAGGATCAGGTCGATTTCGCCGGCAAGATCGCGCTCGACGTGAGCGGCGGTGACCGGGCTCACCCGGCCGGAGCGATTGGCCGAAGGCGCCGCCAACGGCCGCTCCGCCGCCGCAATGACCGCCAGCGCGACCGGATGAGCCGGCACCCGCAAGGCGATGTTTTGCTGGCCCGCGCGGGCGGCGGCGCAGACCGTCGTGCCGTGCGCGAGCGGGACCACAAGGGTCAGCGGCCCCGGCCAGAATGTCTCGGCGAGGTGCAAAGCATCGCTGAGAAAAATGCCTTGCCCGAGCGCCGCTTCAAGGCTCGTAACATGCGCGATGAGCGGATTGAATTTTGGCCTCCACTTCGCCGCATAGATCCGGGCGACGGCGGCTTCCGAGGTCGCGTCGGCGGCCAGGCCGTAAACCGTCTCGGTTGGAAGCGCGACAAGACCGCCCGCGCGGAGGATCGCCGCCGCCTCGGCAATGCCCGCAGCGTCGGCGTCAATTATTAATCGCGTGGGGGTTGGAATTGTCTCAACTTTCATCTGTTGTTCATCGACCGTAGCTCATCCTTGGCAGCGCAAGGAGTGCCATTGCCTTATAATCCAATCTCGGACCCGGTGCATCAGGCGGCGGGCGGTGCACGAGGTATGGCAAGCGCCTCGCCCACCTAATCCTTGACACGGGAAAGGATACAACCGTGAAAAAGATAATCGCATTGAGC
Source organism: Methylocella sp. (assembly GCA_050728755.1). Lineage (GTDB taxonomy): Bacteria > Pseudomonadota > Alphaproteobacteria > Rhizobiales > Beijerinckiaceae > Methylocapsa. Next base: position 11,542 of record JBOHJU010000027.1, on the reverse strand, counting down.
GTCCTGCTCGCCTTCGCGATGGCGGGCTGTGCTACCCCAGAACAGATAGCCGCCCGGCAAGCTGCCCAGTTGCGCGAGGACGAAGCTCACTGCGGGTCGCTCGGGTTCCGGCTCGGAACGGACAGCTTTAAACTGTGCCTTCTCAACCTTCAGCAAGGCCGCGACATCTACCATCAGGGCTATAGCGCAGGCTATAGTTCAGGCTATAGTTCGGGCAATAGTGCGGGCCGGAATGGTCACAATTGAGCACGATTGCTTTAGATTCAGGCATAGTTACCTTAGCGATGAGACCGAACTCGAACAGAGGCAGCCAGAATGCCGGATGATGAGCGCGCCATACGCGAGCTGGTCCAAACTTGGCTCGCCGGGAGCCAAGAAGGCGACCTTCAAACGGTGCTCGGATTGATGGCGGATGATGTGATCTTCATGGTTCCCGGCCAGAACCCGTTCGGGAAGGAGGCGTTTGCCGCTAGCTTCAAAGGGCTGAAGGGCGTCCGTTTCGAGACGTCGAGCGACATTAAAGAGATTAAAGTCTTCGACGATTGGGCCTATCTTAGGAACTATCTCGAAGTGACGATGACGCCGCCCGGCGGCGGCGCGCCTGTCCGGCAATCAGGCTATACGCTCACGATCTTACGCAAGGAGCCAGACGGGCGCTGGCTGCTCGTGCGCGACGCCAATCTTCTGGCGCCTGAGACGTGACGGAGGCCGCTGAGACATCGATGAGCTACCACGCGCCGATTGCCGACATTCTTTTCGCCATGACCCACGAGGCGGGGCTGGATCTTGGACGGAAAGACGGAATTTATGCCGATCTTGACGATGGCCTTGCCGAGGCGACCCTGCGCGAAGCGGGGAAATTCGCCGAAAATGTCCTTAGCCCCTTGAACCGCGTCGGCGACAAGGAAGGCGCGAAGTTTGCAGCGGGCGGGGTCGCGACCGCGCCGGGCTTGGCCGAGGCCTACCGGCAATGGACCGCGGGGGGATGGAACGCGATCACCGGCCCTTCCGAATATGGCGGCATGGGCCTGCCGGTTCTCCTCAATACTGCCTGCATCGAAATCTGGAGCGCGGCGAACATGGCGTTTAGCCTTTGCCCGCTGCTGACGCTTGCCGCGATCGAGGCTATGCAATCGCATGCAGCCGAAGGGTTGAAGGCGGTCTATCTCGCAAAGCTCGTCTCGGGCGAGTGGACCGGCACCATGAATTTGACCGAGCCGCAGGCGGGCTCCGACCTCGGCGCGCTCAAAACCAGAGCCGAGCGGCAGCAAGACGGGACCTACAAACTCTTCGGCTCAAAAATCTTTATCACCTATGGCGAGCACGATATGGCCGATAACATCATTCATTTCGTGCTCGCGCGCTTGCCCGACGCGCCGATGGGAACGCGCGGCATCTCGCTGTTCCTCGTGCCGAAATTTCTCGTCGATGCCGATGGCACGCTTGGCGCGCGCAACGATGTCCATTGCATCTCGCTGGAACATAAGCTCGGCATCCATGCCTCGCCCACCTGCACGATGGTCTATGGCGATCATGGCGGCGCGACGGGCTTTCTTGTCGGCGAGGAGAACAAGGGGCTTGCGTGCATGTTCACGATGATGAACAGCGCCAGGCTCAATGTCGGCCTGCAAGGCGTTGCGATCGCGGAGCGCGCATTTCAGCAAGCACTCGCTTATGCCAGGGAGAGACGCCAGGGTCATGTTGCGGGCGATAGGGGCGAGGCGATGACTCCCATCGTGCAACATCCAGGCGTTGCCCGCATGCTCATGACGATGAAGGCGATGACGGCCGCGGCCCGGGCGATCTGTTTTATCACCGCCGCGTCGATCGACCGTTCGCGCCGGGAACAAGACAGTTTTGCGCGGGAACTCGCGGCGGGCCGTGCCTCGTTGCTGACGCCGGTCGCCAAGGCCTTTTCGACCGACATCGGCAACGAGGCCGCCTCGCTTGGAATCCAGGTGCATGGCGGCATGGGCTATATCGAAGAGACCGGCGCGGCGCAGTTTCTCCGCGACGTGAGAATTGCCGCGATCTATGAAGGCACCAATGGCATTCAGGAGATCGATCTAGTGCAGCGTAAGCTCGGTCTTTCCGGAGGCGCGGCGGTTGCCCGCGAGATTGCTGATATGCGCGCGGCAATCGGGGAGCTGCGAGAGAGCAACGCCGAAAATTTCGGTGAAATGGAACCATGCTTGGCGGAAGCCGTGGACGCGCTCGAGCGCGCCACCGCCTTCATGCTGGACGCCTCGACAACACGCGTGGACGATGCGCTCGCGGGCGCGACGCCCTATTTGCGGCTTTTCGCCTATGCGCGGGGAGGCACGGCACTGGCAAGAGGCGCACTTGCCGCGCACCGGCTCTCTCTTGCTGGCAATAGCGATCCGGCATTGCCGGCGCGGATCGCGACCGCCCGCTTTTTCGCCGAAAATATCGCGGCTGGCGCGGGCGGCCTCGAACGCGAAGTGACTCGCGGCGCCGGCTCGGTGCATGCGGGCGCTGCCGCACTTCGCCAATGAGACTCTGACGCGAGAGCTTGATGCAAACGCCAAACGTCAGGATCGAGCGCGCCGGCGCGGTTCTTTGCGTGACTTTCGACCGGCCGGAAAAAAAGAACGCGCTCAACCGTGCGATGTACTTAGCGGCAACGCAGGCGCTGCGCGACGCCGGCGGCGATCCATCCATCGGCGCCGTGATGTTCGCGGGATCTGGCGGGGTGTTCACGGCGGGAAACGATATTGCGGATTTTCTCGAAGTGCGCGGGGAGCCTAAGGAATTTCCGGCTTTTGCATTCATCAAGGCTCTTGCTTCTTGCGAAACGCCGCTCGTCGCGGCGATCGAGGGCGTTGCAATCGGCATTGGCGCGACGATGATGCTGCATTGCGACCTCGTCTATGCCGCGCCGGACGCAACTTTCCGCCTGCCCTTTGTCGACCTTGGCCTGGTGCCGGAGGCGGCGTCCTCGTTGCTACTGCCGCGCCGCACCGGGATGGCGAAGGCGGCCGAGATTATGCTGCTCGGGGAAGCTTTTGGCGCCGGCGAGGCCGTGCGGCTTGGGCTTGCCAATGCCATCGTTCCGGCATGCGAGCTGCGCGGATTTGCGATCGAGAGGGCTGGCCAGCTCGCGGCAAAACCCCGCGCGGCGATTGCCGCGACCCGCCGCCTCATGCGCGGCGATCTCAAGGATATTCTCGCCCGGATCGAGGACGAGGCGCGGCTATTTTCCTCTGCGCTGCAGTCGGAGGAAGCTCGCGCCGCATTTGCCGCCTTTCTCCGCAAAGAGTGCTAGACTAAGAGTTGCGCGGCTAGGGTCGAAGTTGTGGGATGCTCGGACCGTCCCAAGTGGTCTCCTACCTGAGTTTTGGGCGAGACATATTTTCGCAGCCGATGACGCCCTGGCCCCCATTTCGAAAAACAGATTTTCGGTGGAGCTGGGGCTCGATACGGCGTTTCTCAAAACGGTCGTTTATAAAAAATCAGCCAAAATGGCAATTATAATGTCAGGCTGTTGATCAATTATAACGTCAATGCTAAGATACTCTTGAAGAAGGAGTCGCTATGTCGTCGAACGTGATCCATCTGCCGCGTCCACCCGCCCAGAGACCCAACTCGGCAGGCTTGGGGTTTTATGTCCGGGTCGGCCGTAACGATCATATCGAGATGATGCACCTGATCGCGGCGGGCGAACGGGGCATCTTCGGATTTTGTCATTGATGCTCACAACGTCGATCGGCATCGTGAGCTAATAACCGAAGCACAAAAACGCGATTTCGACGTAATCCTTGATCCGAAAACTCAACCGATGGGATTTCCCGGTGGCAACACCGAAAGCTTGGCCGCGCTGGCGTGGGGACTAGAACGACATCACTACGTGACGGATTTTGACGGCGCAGAGGGTCAACGGCGCGCGGCACAGATTGTCGAGTTCGCGGCCACGAACGGGTTCACGCAGATTTTTGGCCCGACTCACGTTTTGAGCGGCGCGGACGACCCGTGGCTTCGCCGCGACATAGCAATGATGAATTGGACGCGTGATCACATCGCAAACAGCGGAACAGATATCGGGCTCGTCTATTCGTTAGCATTGCCAATGAACGTGCTGCGGCAATTGGCCGACCGTCGAGCGGTGATCTCCGCGATTTCCGGCACGCGTTGCGATGCGATTTGGCTAAAAGTTGAAAACTTCGGCGACCACGCCACAGGTGAGAAGATGGCGGCCTACATAGACGCCTGCCGGGATTTTCACGAATGCGGCGTGCCGGTTGTCGGCGATCACGTGGGTGGACTGCCGGGACTAGGCGTGCCTGCGTTCGGTGCGGTTGGCGGTATCGCGCACGGCGTAACGTTGCAACAAGCGTTCAAGACTTCAAACTGGCGGCAGCCGCGCTCACCTCAGCGCGGTGGGGTGAGCTGGCGTGTTTATATTCCACAACTCGATGTGTTACTTAAGCCGAGGGTTGCCGAAAAGCTTCTTGGAACCTCACCACGCATCAAGGCGCTTTGCGGTTGCCGAGACACGCATTGTTGCCCACACGGCGCGCGCGACATGATTGATCGGCCTGCGCGACACGCGATGTATCAGCGGGCGCGAGAAGTCGAGCGCCTAAGCGCGGTACCGCAAAGCATTCGCGCTGAGCATTATCTAAATGAAAGCGTGAGGCGTGTGTCGGACGTCGTGGCAAGCGTCGCGGCAACGTCTGGTATGGACGACGAACTGCAACAAAGCCTGCGAAAGAAACAAGGTGAGGTAGGCCGCCTGCGAGAGACCATCGCGCATCTTGTCGATGGGGCGAATACGGCCTCCGTCTCATTGATGCCACCACGACGTGAGGGGGACAAAGTGGTAATTAAGTCGTGATAGAGAGAGAAAATTATACTTGCGCGAGGAACCGGGAGATGAGCAGCGCGGTTGCAAGAAAGCTGGAGTCGCTGTGTACGAAAGGAGCAATGCGACATATAGAAGTCGCCAATCTGCTTGGCACCCGGCCGGAGACTGTTTCGCGCTGGAATCAGGGGCGCGCTTATCCGCGCGCAAGCACGGAAAAGACCCTTTTGGAGCTGGAATATATTGTTGATCAACTCTCGGATTTTTACGAACCAAACGAGGCGCGTCTATGGATTTTTTCCCCGCAAAAGCATTTGGGGGGAGTCTCTCCAGCAGAACTAATTCGCAACGGTCGAATCGATGAGGCTCTCAGGTTGGTCAATCAGCTTCGCGATTCTGTTTATCTCTGAGGGATGTGTCGGGGCATGATTCACGATCAGCGTCTCGTTGATCAGCTCAGCGTATTGCCGGTGGAACGATTTGAGGGGGAGGTATTCAGAACAACGCGCGCGGGAGCGGACCCAATCGCGCCGTCCGTCAATGGCGGGCGATGGGCGCCACCACCTAACAATGGATCAGAAGTGTCTGTGCTCTACACAAGCATGGAACGGGATGGTTCAATCGCCGAGGTTGCATCGATTTTGGCCGGGCTGTCGCCTATTCCAGGCCCGCGTCAACTTAACATCTCGCGGCTTGGGGTATCGACGGCAAGGACACAACGTTTCGCCCGCACGAGTCTTGAAAGGCTGGGTGTCGATATGATGCGCTACCACGAGCGCGATTACTATCGAACGCAAGAAATTGGCGCCGCACTGGCATTTCTGGAGCTTGACGGACTAATTACACCTTCGGCGCGATGGTCTTGCGACAATTTGATGATCTTCACAGCGAACCACTCATTGAATGAGCGCTTAGTGGTCATCGACACCGAGGAAATTGAGTGGCGGTCTTGGGCACAGACGCACGGTTTCCTGGGCAAGTGAGCCGCGATTGGCGCCGCTTTCAGTGGCCCCTAAAATGCAGTAAGCTACATGGGCGGCGGGGGTTCGTTGGCGAGAAACACCTTGAACATCGTTTGGTAGGTTTTGTTGTCGTGTCGCACGATCGCGACATATTCGCCTTCGGCATCACGCGCCAAGCTTGCCGCGTGTCTCGCCGGTCCGCCAGGCCGTTTTCGCCGCGTTGCTAAAATCGTCAAAACTGCCCGCCGCGATGGCGCAGCGCATCGCCTCCATAAAATCCTGGTAATAGGCGAGATTGATTTCGGTCAGCAGCATCATGCCGAGAATCTCCCCCGATTTCACGAGGTGATGCAAATACGCGCGGGCGTAAGTACGAGCGCTCCGGCAAGACGCCAGCGGATCGATTGGGGAGGGATCGTCCGCGTGGTGCGCATTGCGCAAATTGAGCCGCCCGGCCCTCGTATAGGCAAGACCATGGCGTCCGGCGCGCGCCGGCAACACGCAATCGAACATGTCGATGCCCCGCCGCACGCTCTCCAGAAGATCGTCTGGCGTGCCAACGCCCATGAGGTAGCGGGGCTTGGCGCTAGGCAGCCACGGCAGTACGCATTCGATCATGGCGAGCATAGTTGCCTGCGGCTCGCCGACGGCCAGACCGCCCAGCGCGTAACCGTCAAATCCGATGCCGCCAAGCGCATTCGCGCTTTCGATCCGCAAGGATTCGGCCGCGCCGCCTTGGACAATGCCGAACAGCGCGCGGTCCGGCTTCGCAACAAACGCCGCCTTCGAGCGCTCCGCCCAGTTCAACGACAAGAGCATGGCGCGGCGCGCTTCGGCTTCCGCGCACGGAAGTCTGACGCATTCGTCGAGCTGCATCGCGATGTCGGAGCCGAGCAGATCCTGAATTTCCATCGCCCGCTCGGGAGTCAAAACATGCCGCGCGCCGTCGATGTGGGATTGAAACGTCACGCCACTCTCGTGGAGCTTTCGGAGTTTGGCGAGCGACATGACCTGGAACCCGCCGGAATCGGTCAGGATCGGCCACGGCCAGTTCATGAATTTATGCAGGCCGCCGAGCGCCGCGATTCGCTCCGGCCCTGGCCGCAGCATGAGATGATAGGTGTTGGCAAGCACGATATCTGCGCCGAGCGTCTTTACCGTTTCGGGATGCATTGCCTTGACGGTTCCAGCCGTGCCGACCGGCATGAAGGCGGGCGTGCGGACCTTTCCGCGCGGCGTCGTGATGAGTCCTGCACGGGCGGCCCCGTCCTGGCTCAAAACGTCGAAACGGAAAATATCCGTCACGCGCCATTCTCCGCGGCGGCCGGAAACAGCAAACACGCGTCGCCATAGCTATAGAACCGGTAGTTTTCCGCGATCGCGTGCGCATAGGCCGCCTGCATGGTTTTGAGGCCGGAAAAAGCGGCGGCAAGCATGAAAAGCGTCGAGCGTGGTAAATGGAAATTGGTCAACAGCACGTCGGCCGCCTTGAACTTATAGCCCGGCGTGATGAAGATCGAAGTTTCCCCGGAATATGCCGCGAACGTTCCGTTCGGCCGCGCTGCCGATTCGAGAATCCGGAGGCTTGTTGTTCCCGCAGCGACGATGCGCGCCCCAGAGCCGCGCGCGTGGTTTAGGGCATCGGCCGCAGCATCGCTGACCTCGCCCCATTCGGCGTGCATCTTATGGTCCGCGGTGTCCTGCCCCTTGACCGGTAAAAACGTGCCCGCCCCGACATGCAGTGTAACTTTTTGAATAAGGACGCCCCGAGCGGCAAATGCGGCAACGAGCCTCGGCGTGAAATGGAGGCTTGCGGTCGGTGCCGCGACTGCGCCGGGCTTTTGCGCGAACAGCGTCTGATAATCTTGCGTGTCCCTTCGATCGGCGGGCCTCCGGCTCGAAATATATGGTGGCAAGGGCATTTGCCCGATCCTCTCGATCGCTTTGTCGAGCGCCGCACCGGTCAACGCGAACTGCAGCAAAACTTCTCCTTCGCCGCCTTTTGAAACGACCTCGGCATCGAGATATTCCACGCCGCTCTCCATGTTGTTTGCGGCGGCAAAGCGAATGACGTCGCCTTGCTTCAGTTTCTTCGCAGGCCGCGCGAGCGCACGCCACAACGCTTCGCCTTCGCGTCTCGTCAAGGTCGCCGCGATCCGGGCCGAGGCTTCACCTCGGACACGAAAGCCATAAAGCCCCGCGGGGATGACCCGCGTATCGTTGACTGCGACAACGTCGCCGGGCGCAAGTTGATCCGGCAGGTCGAGGACCATGCGGTCCTCGAAACGCGGCGAGCCCTGTGGGCGAACAACGAGGAGCCGCGCGGCGTCGCGTGGTTTTGCGGGCCGCAGCGCAATGCGCTCGGGGGGCAGATCGAAATCGAAGAGATTTACGCGCATAAATTGAATTGTCTCGCCGGGAGCCGGCTTAAATTATGACCGGCGCCGCCCGGGGGGTAGGCAACCGCCGGATACCGTAAACTCCGATCTGCTCGGCCCTCACGCCAAGTATTTGGGAGGCATGGCTTGTCTGGGTGCCGCGCTCCGCCATGGATTCGGCGAAGCCCTTGATGCGATCGGCGGCGAAGGTTGCCGCAAAGGCCTCGCCAATGCCGCCAAAAGCCGATTGCCGCGAATGGCTCCGGGAGGGATTCGATCGACGCCCGGGCTTGATCGACGGCGTGGTGAGGCCGCCGATCGAGTGGATCTAAAACTGAACTCTTGAAATTAACGCGATCAGGCGTTCGAGTCCTCGCTCTTCTGCACGGCTTGAATGCTGGCACGCTCAGCGCTTCACGAACAGATCGCCTTGCCGCATTTTTTAATATTTTCGACCTTGGCTTCCAATTCGTCGTAGCCCACGGCGCCAGTGACGACGTCTTCGCCGATCACATAGGTGGGCGTGCCGGTCACAGAAAGCGATTTGGCGAGTCTGCCGGATTCCTTGATGCCCGAGGTTATATCCGGCGCGGCGGCGTCCTTGGCCAATTTGTCCATATCGGCCCCGAGGTCCTTGGCAACGGCAAGGGCTTCCGCCTTGCCGACAGGACCGCGCGAGCCAAGAAGCCTTTGGTGAAATTCCCAGAATTTTTCGCCCTGGAATTGCCGGAGGTATGCGTTGGCGACTTTTGCCGCCTCGACGGAACTAGGCGACAGAATTGGGAAATCGCGCAAGACGACGCGGAGATCCGGGTTAACCTTCATGAGCCGCGCAAGATCGCTCAAGGCGCGTTTGCAATAACCGCAGTTATAATCGAAAAACTCGATCAGCGTGATCTTGCCCTTTGGATCGCCGATCACCGCTTGGTTGACTGGGCTAAAAAGCGTGCTGGACGGATCCGATACGGCTTTCTCGCGCGCCTTTGCCTCTGCGGCTTTCTCGCGCGCGTCGAGCACGCCGATCGCTTCGCGCAGAACTTCAGGCTTCTGTAACAGATAATTCTTTATAATCGCCTCTATCTCGGCTTTTTGGCCGGCTGAAAAGCTTTCCGCGCGCGCTGGAGAGAAAGCGAACGCGAAAAGGCCGAGCACCAGCGCCGCCAAGCCTGCCCCACGATAGCCGCCGTGACGGCAAACGCCATGACGGACCCGGCCAAAATGCAAGCCCGCGATCTCAAAAATTTGCGAAAACATGAACCTTCCTCCTGGGTGGGGGGCAGATAATAGAGCACCGTGGCCCCCAAGGAAAGATCGGAAGGCTCGAAACCAATTCCACCATCTTAGCTCATAAACACCGAGTGGGTGAGGCGAGACGATAAAGTCGCATGTTTCCGTGAAACGTCTATGGTTCGCAAACAGCGGCGATATCGGGAGCCTCGTAAGCCAGAAATTCGGAATGAACCTACCCATGTGTAGCGAACGAACAATCCGTCAATTGCCGTTCCGTTTCGTATTTCCGATTTTGGCGCTGCTGCTTTCTCCGGCCGCGTGTGTTGGAATAGCCTCGACGGGATCTTTCGGTCAGCTACCTTGTGCAACTGTTGAAGGTGACCCTATCTCGTACGATATCGACGGACTTGGCACACCGAACGTCGCCGCCACCACTTGGATCCGCAATACCCCCTACAGCATCAGCGCTGATATTGCGCGACGCCAACGCGGAGAGGATCGCCCGTTTACGTGGGATGAAAGCCTTTTTGACGTAATCGTCGGCAATTATGAGTTCAATCCATCGCACCGCAATTGGGCGGGTAGTGACTTAAGCGGAGGATCACGAATCTCACCTGGTGGCATTGGTAACATAAATATTCCCTGCATAGATTACATTGACTGTATATCGAAGAAGCACGATATTGAGTATTGGCTCGCCGTCAATTTTCACGTGTCGTGTCGCGTAACCCTCCATATCAGAGATATACCCCTCCGCTTCACTGTCGCGGCTCTCGACCGAGTTAACATTGGGGTCGTAGGCGAAATTTTTGGTTTGGCTTCTCCGGAAGAGCGGCAGCTTCTCGACGCAATTTTTCCCTAATTCTTTATACTACATTTGGTCGCAAACCGTATGCATCCGATAATTTGTCAATATTTGTTATTGAAAACCCGGCTCGAAGGCGCTCCATCCAAACCCAGCTCTCAAATATAATGACAAACACGGCAAAGACAGCTGCTATTGTAGTCCTGGCCAACCACCCATGCTGTATAGGCACGATTATAAGATCGAGACACAGAAGATAAGCTGTTCCCAATTTGTAACGAGTCCACTGCCATTTTCCGTCCAGATAGTCATTAAGAATGTCCACTTTCACGATACCAAAATAATCATCTTCCCGTTTATAGTGCTCGCGAGATTTTCGGGCGAGGGGTTTTATAAAATATTCAACGAACCATCGCCATAGAAAGATGTTAAAAAACCACAGGAAGTTAAATCCAGAAAGTATAACAAATGAACCGTTTCTAGTTATCCAGGAAATGACCTGCTGTTTCGTGTTGCGGTCGATCAATATTAAGGAGCCGATTTGAGAAAGCAAACTGTCATTCCCGGCTGTATTAATATCTTCGATGAAGTACATGACACCAAATATCACGAAAATCACAAATGCAAGAGAGGCAGATTTTGGATCTATTTGAACATCAGGTCCAGGCAAGCGGTATATATTAGCTTCTCTGGCAAGGTCGAGGCGAACTCCGGCGAACCAGGAAGTAAAATACAGAACGATGCTGGACTTCCATAGAATACTTTCATTCGATTTGAGTGCACCTACTAACTCGTGGACGAAAGCGGAATATGTGATCCCGCCGAACAAAACAGCGAAGAAAATTCCTCCCACTGTGAGGATTAAAGTTGCAGTAGTCTTGAGAATATCCACGGGGGAGGGGCCGTGGCTGGCAGCTTGGCGAGTTCTGGGCATAATGGCTCTCGCTAGAATTCGGTGAGAGGGATGTCGGATGGTTAGAGTAAAACTCTGCTGGAAGAGCGCACTTTGGTAGGCGCGGCTTCGACGGGGTCCGATTGGACCGCACGTACGACAGATCAAAACAAAACTAACACAAAGATGGGTTTCATCGCGGTACTCTTGAGCTCTGGGACTAAGTGTCCGTCTCGAAAGTTGTTGAATCATATGAATTGGTTGTGATTCAAGGGAGGCGGCCTGATTCGAGGAGGGGCCGCCGATGTGGACGAAAAGGAACCGAGCACGATACGATCGTGATCATCTAAGATACCCCAGCGACTTGACGGACGAGGAATGGGCGCATGTTGAACCGCTTATTCCTCCGGCGCGGCATGGAGGCCGCAAGCGCGAAGTCGCCGTGCGGGACGT